>NZ_JAHBDP010000124.1:0-150424 GCF_019956495.1 Pseudomonas sp. BF-B-26
GGAAGGGGACCGGGTTGGGCTTGGCGATCGTGAAGCGGATTGCTTCGATGCATGGCGGGAATGTTGAGCTGCGCAATCGGTCCGGTGGCGGGCTGGAAGCGCGGGTGCGGTTGCCGCTTGGGTTGATGTTGCCGCGGGATGCCGTCTAAACGCCGGTATCTTCGGTGTTGCTGATGGCCCCTTCGCGGGCAAGCCCGCTCCCACAGTGGTTATGTGTTGACCAGACTTTTGCGGCCAACCAATAACCCTGTGGGAGCGGGCTTGCTCGCGAAGGCGGCCTCCCGGCCGCCATAAATTTCAGGGTTTAACCCTTCCCTTTGGTGCGCGTCATATTCGGCCCACCATTCTTCTCAAGATGCTCAATGATGATCCCCGCCACGTTCTTACTGGTGGTGGTTTCAATCCCTTCAAGCCCAGGCGACGAGTTCACTTCCATCACCAACGGCCCGTGATTGGAGCGCAGGATATCCACACCCGCCACCGCCAGCCCCATGACCTTTGCCGCGCGCAACGCCGTCATTCGTTCTTCCGGTGTGATCTTGATCAGGCTGGCACTGCCGCCGCGATGCAGGTTGGAGCGAAACTCCCCAGGCTTGGCCTGGCGTTTCATTGCCGCGATCACCTTGTCGCCCACCACGAAGCAGCGAATGTCCGCCCCGCCGGCCTCCTTGATGTACTCCTGAACCATGATGTTCTGCTTCAGGCCCATGAACGCCTCGATCACCGACTCCGCCGCCGTCGCCGTTTCACACAGCACCACGCCGATGCCCTGGGTGCCTTCCAGCACCTTGATCACCAGTGGCGCACCGTTGACCATCTCGATCAAGTCGGGAATGTCATCCGGGGAGTGGGCAAACCCGGTGACCGGCAAACCGATCCCTCGGCGTGACAGCAATTGCAGGGACCGCAGTTTGTCCCGCGAACGGGCGATGGCCACCGATTCATTGAGTGGAAAAACGCCCATCATTTCGAACTGACGCAACACCGCGCAGCCATAAAACGTCACCGACGCGCCGATCCGCGGGATCACCGCATCGAAACCCTCCAGCGGCTTGCCGCGGTAGTGGATCTGCGGCTTGTGGCTGGCGATGTTCATGTAGGCGCGCAGGGTGTCGATCACCACCATTTCATGGCCACGCTCGGTACCGGCTTCGACCAGACGACGAGTGGAATACAGACGCGGGTTCCGCGACAGCACAGCGATCTTCATGCAACACCTGTGGAGGAGGTAGATACCGGGAACACCGGCTTGTCTTGTACGTACTTAATGCCCGGATTGACCACCAATTGGCCGTCGATCAAGGCTTTGGAACCGAGTAACAGGCGATAACGCATGGACTTGCGGCAGGCGAGGGTGAATTCGACCCGCCAGACCCGATCACCGAGGGCCAGGGTGGTGCTGACCACGTAACGCATCTGCGCGTGGCCGTTGGAGCTTTTGATGGTTTTCATCGTCACCAGGAGTGCTTCGCAGCGCCGGTGACGCAGTTGCACCACCGTGCCCAAGTGAGCAGTAAAGCGCACCCACTGTTCCCCGTCGCGCTCGAACGGTTCGATATCGGTGGCATGCAGGCTGGAGGTGCTGGCGCCGGTGTCGATTTTTGCGCGCAGGCCCGCGACTCCCAAATCCGGGAGCGCCACCCACTCGCGCAGACCGACAACGGTCAAATGGTCAAATGTCTTCAAAGGTGCTCAACCGGTAGAAACCGCTCAGGCCGCACGCGGCCGAATTCGCGGTATTCACGCAGAATAATGGGTAAAAGGCGACAGATATCTACGGCCCGGATTTCCAGCCCTCAAGGGAGGCGCTGGAACGTGTGCATTGTAATCCGAGCCGGCGTAATTCATGGCACGACAGAAACGGTAGTACAGTTCAGCAATATTTCAGAATGAGGAAATTCCATGGCACAAAAAAGCGAAGAGGACGACAAAGTCCGTCTCGATAAATGGTTGTGGGCCGCGCGTTTTTATAAAACACGTGCCTTGGCCAAGGCGGCGATTGAAAGCGGCAAGGTGCATTGCCGGGGCGAGCGCTGCAAACCGGGCAAGGAACCGAGGATCGGCGACGAGTTTCAGATTCGTACAGGGTTCGAGGAGCGCACGGTGGTGGTTCAGGCGCTGTCGATCGTACGCCGTGGCGCACCAGAGGCGCAGGCGCTCTACGCCGAAACCGACGCCAGCATCGCCAAGCGCGAGGCGGCTGCGGCCATGCGTAAGGCCGGTGCGCTGGGCGTGAGCACTGATGGCAAACCGAGCAAGAAACAGCGACGGGATTTGTTCAAGTTTCGTGGAAGCAGTAACGACGAGTAAATCAGTTAGCTTCTGTGTTGCCTGTGAAGCAGCCTTCGTCGGATCGCCGCCCGGAGCCAGCCCGCTCCCACAGGTACTGCGCAGTCCTTGTGGGAGCGGGCTTGCTCGCGAACGAGTGCGCAGCACTCGCCTGGCCAGCGAATTTGGCGAATAACATGCGGATAAAAAGCAGCCCCAACCACCACATCGAAAGGCCACAGACTTGCAATTGGCCAAACATGTAGCCATATCGGGTCATTCGCCAGCAGCGCGTTGGATGGGTGAAAGTGCCACTCGTCGAAAACCACCCACAGCTTCTGAGCCGTAGGCCATAACCAGAAAGCCAGCAGCACCAGAGGCAAGAAACTGCATAAGCGCCCGGCATGCGTTCCACCTTGCTTGGAACAAACCCGGATTGTTCATAAAATGCCCCTCACGGCTGAACATCGCGCACCCGAATGGTGCCGCAGAGGCGCAATTTCTCGCTGTTTGAAATCATTTTTGTCATTACTTCAGATACCCAGACCTATGACCGATTTACCGGATACCGACTACACCCAACGCTTCATCTTCGATGACAGCGACACCCGCGGCGAGCTGGTTGCGTTGGAGCGTAGCTACGCCGAAGTCCTCGCTAAACACCCGTACCCGGAGCCGGTTGCACAACTGCTTGGCGAGCTGATGGCGGCGGCGTCGTTGTTGGTCGGCACCTTGAAGTTCGATGGCTTGCTGATTCTCCAGGCCCGTTCCGAAGGCCCGATCCCGCTGCTGATGATCGAGTGCTCCAGCGAGCGCGAAATCCGTGGCCTGGCCCGATACGAAGCCGACCAGATCGCCCCCGACGCGACCCTCGCCGACCTGATGCCCAACGGCGTATTGGCGCTGACCGTCGACCCGACCCAGGGCCAGCGTTACCAGGGCATCGTCGACCTCGATGGCGAAACCCTGTCGGAGTGCTTCACTAATTACTTCGTGATGTCGCAACAAGTCGGTACGCGTTTCTGGTTGTACGCCGATGGTCGTCGCGCCCGTGGCCTGTTGCTGCAGCAACTGCCTGCTGATCGCTTGAAAGACGAAGAAGAACGCGCCGCCAGCTGGCAGCACATCACCGCGTTGGGCAGCACCCTGACCGCTGATGAATTGCTGAGCCTGGACAACGAAACCATCCTCCATCGTCTCTACCACGAAGAGCAGGTTCGTCTGTTCGATGTGCAGAAACTGCGCTTCCGTTGCAGCTGCTCGCGCGAACGTTCTGCCAATGCGCTTGTCAGTTTGGGTCTGGAAGATGCCCAGTCGCTCGTGATCGAACATGGCGGCAACATTGAGATTGATTGCCAGTTTTGCAACGAGCGCTACCTGTTCGACGCTGCCGATATCGCTCAATTATTCGCCGGGGCGGGTGTTGATACGCCGTCAGATACCCGTCACTAAAACGGTTCAGCGCAGGTAAATTCACTGGTTTGTGCCGGAATAACGCCGTTCTGACGGGAGGGCCCTACTATTTTTGGGCTTTTCTGGCATAATCCGGCCCACTTTTTGTCGCGGTAGTAGTGCACGACTTTCTACTACAAAACGTTTGGAGCACACTCGGCCACTGGCCGACGGGGAATCTCATGACGCAAGCCAATAACGCCGTGTACACCGATCTGAGTGTTGATGATCTGGTAAAAGAAGCTCTGAGTCGCGGTGAGGGCGAGCTTGCCGATACCGGCGCGCTGGTTGTTCGCACCGGTCACCGCACCGGCCGCTCGCCAGTCGATCGTTTCATCGTTGACGAGCCGTCCACTTCGGCTTCCATCGCCTGGGGCCCGATCAACCGCAAGTTCCCGGCCGACAAGTTCGATGCCCTGTGGGACCGTGTTGAAGCGTTCAACAATGCGCAAGAGCACTTCGTTTCCCACGTGCATGTAGGTGCGTCCGAAGACCACTACCTGGCCGTGAAGATGACCACCCAGACTGCCTGGCAGAACCTGTTTGGCCGTTGCCTGTTCATCAACCCGCAAAAGTACAACCCGGCTGGCCGTGATGAGTGGCAAGTGCTCAACGTTGCCAACTTCGAGTGCGTGCCAGAGCGTGACGGCACCAACTCCGACGGTTGCGTGATCCTCAACTTCGCTCAGAAGAAAGTGCTGATCGCCGGCATGCGTTACGCCGGTGAAATGAAGAAAGCCATGTTCTCGGTGCAGAACTACCTGCTGCCGGCTGCCGACGTACTGCCAATGCACTGCGCCGCCAACATCGGCGAAGCGGGCGACGTGACCCTGTTCTTCGGTCTGTCCGGCACCGGCAAGACCACCCTGTCGGCCGATGAAAGCCGTTACCTGATCGGTGACGACGAGCACGGCTGGGGTGAAGGCGTTGTCTTCAACATCGAAGGCGGCTGCTACGCCAAGTGCATCGACCTGTCCGAGAAGAACGAGCCGGTCATCTGGAAAGCCATCAAGCACGGCGCAGTCCTGGAAAACGTCGTTATCGACGACGCCAAGCATGCCGACTACGCTGATGTCAGCCTGACCCAGAACAGCCGCGCCGCCTACCCGCTGGAGCACGTTGCCAAGCGCTCCGAGAAAAACCTCGGTGGCGAGCCAAACGCTGTGATCTTCCTGACCTGCGACCTGACCGGCGTACTGCCGCCAGTGTCGATCCTCAGCGAAGAACAAGCGGCCTACCACTTCCTGTCCGGCTACACCGCACTGGTGGGCTCGACCGAAATGGGTTCCGGCAGCGGTATCAAATCGACCTTCTCCACCTGCTTCGGCGCACCGTTCTTCCCGCGTCCGGCTGGCGAATACGCAGAACTGCTGATCAAACGCATCCGCGGCTTCGGCTCCAAGGTCTACCTGGTCAACACCGGCTGGACCGGCGGCGGCTACGGCGTCGGCAAACGCTTCAACATCCCGACCACTCGCGGCGTGATCGCAGCGATCCAGAGCGGCGCGTTGATCGGTGTTGAAACCGAACACCTCGACACCATCAACCTCGACGTGCCGTTGGCCGTACCGGGCGTTGAGACTGGCCTGTTGAACCCACGTAACACCTGGGCTGACAAGGCTGCTTACGATGAAGCGGCTAAAGCACTGGCTGGGTTGTTTGTTGAGAACTTCAAGAAGTTTGAAGTGAGCGACGCGATCAAGGCTGCTGGGCCTAAGCTGTAAGGCTTGGATTTAGCGAATGAAAAAGCCGCCCTTCGGGGCGGCTTTTTTGTGGGTGCTCGGTTTAACCGTCAAACGCACAACTACCAATATTCCATCTGAATTGTCGTTAAACGACCAGAATAATGGCACTTATGCGTTAGGCTCGATGCCTTCCAATTTCTGCGTATCCCACCGTTGTAACTTGATCGCTTGGTAAATCATTCCAATGGTCAGCGGGGCCTTATCGCCGCGCCCCTTGGCCCGGCGCTTGAGGAATACGTCAAAGCCTTCGGGCTGGAAATACCGATAAGCGTCGTAGTCGATGAAGTCGATGGCGAATTGTTCTTCCAATGCTTCCATCAGATGCCGAGCGTCCGCGCCATCGCAGCCCAGATCAAAGTTGATCGAGGTGTCGAGGCTGATGGTTTTGCGTTCGGGCAGACCGAGTTCTTCGTGCAGCAACTGCATGAGCAGGTGCATGGCGTGGTCGTCGGGGAAGTTGGGGGCGAGGTTCATGGGGCGTCTTCTGTTCAGGGCCATTTCGTGAGACGGATTAAGCCTGATTTTGCGATGCGTTGGATGTCGATCAGAGCTGCGAACATGGAATTCGCGGGAAGGCTGGCGCTCACCTCGTACGATCTCGTTCATTTGTTGCACGCTTTCCATCAGCTCATCAAAAAACTTGCTCAAGGTTATCCCCGGGTTTTGATCGTTCCCACGCTCGGCGTGGGAATGTAGCCCGGGACGCTCCGCGTCCCTTTCGAGAGCTGGAACGCGGAGCGTCCCTTGAGGCATTCCCACGCCGAGCGTGGGAACGATCCTGGCTCTGCGTCAGGTGGGTGCTTTCCAGCCCATCATGCGTTGTTGCGCGACTTTCAGCAGGTCGCAGCCGTCCTGGGTCAACAGGTAGACGGCGTGGGTGATGTGCGGGATGTCTTCCACGTCACCGTTTTTGAAGCATTGGCAATGTAGGGTTTTAAGAAGGTCGCTTGAAGCGCGGATTCGCTGGAGGGCGGCTTCGAGGATGTCTTGCGGGTTGGCTTCTGTGTCGATGATCAGGGGTGGGGAATCGGTGAGGTTGGTTTGGAGGGGGCGGTAGCGATCGGGGAATGGGTTCAATTTATTCATAGTGAGAATTCTCAAGTGCATCAGGAGAAACCACCACCATCGTGACCAAGCGATGGGAGGCGGACTGTGTTCGGGTTGGTCAAACCGGTGAGAACTCACTTTGCCGGTACGCCCGAAGGCGTCCCGAACACAGCCACCATATAGCGTGCAGGCACTTGAGGTGCCGCAGCATACAACGGAAGCGGAATGAGATCTCTATTCAGGTGACCAAGCCCGAGTCGCTGATTTGGCAGCGACAGCCCGACTATAGGTGTCAGCAGCCGGGCAGCGATAGACGATAAAGAGTCCCCGCTTGTAGGATCGGGCCGAACCTCGGCTAGGCCCTTTCTATAGGAATTTTCGCGACGAATGTTCTCGCACTTTCCACCCTCCCGCGCCCATCACCTCAACGAATATGCTGATACGAAGCCACATCCAGAAGGTCAGTGCTCAGCCCGGTCGCCGGCGCATAGATCGTGCCTTTCACTGCCGAGAACCTGACCCCATTACTGCCCAGCGAAACGTAGCGCTCGCCCTGGTCCAGCTCGGTGAAGTAGGTGTACGAGCACTTTTCCATCGCTTTGTATTTCGCGGCGGCGCTGGCCATGGTGTTGTGGTGGTTCTGCAGGTCGGCCGCGCTCAGGTTGAGGGTTTTGTTCAGCGGCACGCCCCAGCGCTTCAGGCACACTTCGGCAAAGTGGCGGACGATCAGGCCGGGTTCGGCCAGCACTTTAGGGCCGCTGACACCGTCTGCTGCGGCGTTGCCAACCAGCGTGCCATGGCGGCCGGGCATCGGGTAAATGTGGGTTCGGGTGCCGGTGGCCGTTTGCGGGATGACGCAGCTGAAGCCTTTGGAGCGCTCGTCTCGGGCGTAGAAGCCGACGTATTCTTTTACGTTGGCATTCAGTTTTACTTTGTCTTCCTGAAAGTTACCGATGCCCGGTACCGGATCAATCGCAAAGATATTGACCGGGATGTTCTTCAGTTCGCTGTCCTTGAACATGGCATTGGCCAGCATATGGCAACTAATACCGCCGCGGCTCCAGCCAACCAAGTTGACCTTGGTTGGAATAACGCCGTCCTTGCGAAACGTTTTAATGATTTGTTCTTGCAACTTCTGCTGGGTCACGCTGCGGTCGCCGTAGTTGTATTTACGCCACAGCCAGGAACCTTCGACGATCACGTCTTCGATTGGAATGCCCGCAGCCTTCAGGCGGTTGTATTCGGTCTCGGTCAGTTTTTCACGTTGCCAGTCACACTGGCCTTTGATGATGTTGATGGCGTGCTTGACGTTCTCCTCCCAGCCGCTGCCGAACAGCGTGCCGCTCAGGCCATAGTCCTTGGATTGAGTGAACAGTTCATCAGCTTGCAGGTTGCTGGTGCCGGGACCGTCGACCACGATCCATTCGGCAAACTCTCGGCCAGCATGATGGGAGGCGAGTGCCGAAACCAGTTCGCCATTCCAGTAAGTCGGGTTTTGGTTGTCGAATTTGGTCGAGCCGGTACCGCAAAAGAAAATAGTTAATGTAGTCATTGTTGTGCTCTTGCTTGGTTTAAGAGCCTGCAGACTAGTTTTAGTGAGTTGGATAATGAAGTGGTTAGTTGTTACCGGGGTTGTAGTATATGTTTGGGGTTTTAATGTCCTATCCTTTGTTTGGCAACTTCCAGTAGTTCGCAGCCATCCTGCGTTAATAGATAAAGCGCATTCACGATATGAGGAATGTCTTTAACATCGGCCTGTTTGAAGCACAGACAATAAAGCGTTTCGAGCAAATCGCTGGCTGCGCGCAGACGTTGGTGTGCGGCGTCGAGGACGGCGCCAGTGCTGGCCGTGGTGTCGATGACGAGGACGGGCGTTTCGCTGTAGCTGGTTTTGAGGGGACGATAGCGGTCTTGCATTGAGGTCAGTCCTATAGGAATTCGGGCAATCTCGCCGGCAGGCCGACACCCTGATTTCAGCCGCGCCGCAAACTATGAAGGTGGCGACGCAGCGCGGCAATACGGCTTCGATGGACAGGTTTTGTAGGGGTTTTTCCTGCCTTTTCGGACCGAACCTACGTGTTTCCCAAGGTTTTTTACGCCCAAACCCTTACACGGCAGATTTCCTACGGGGTTGTCAGGCCCAACCCATCAAACCTCTGTATGGTGCGCGCCAGAATCAGTAGGACGTTTCCAAATGTCCGCCCAACGCTTAACAGGAATTAGGTATGCAATGGCTACGTGTGGCCTCGGCGAGCCCTTCTGCCCTCGCGTGCCAAGCCGTAGCCTCATCGTCTGCTGACGATCGTTCGAAGCTGTATCATCCCGTATCGTTTTGGTCCCCGACCTTTTCTCGACTCGCTGCGTTTGCCGGCTAGGCTTTGGGCTTCGCAGCGGTCAACGGAGTGACAGCTTATGCACAACACCCTGGAACAGGTTTTCGGTTATCCACAGTTTCGACCCGGCCAGGAAGCGGCGGTCAGCGCGGTGTTGGCCGGGCGTTCGGCGGCGGCGATTTTCCCCACCGGCTCGGGCAAGTCCCTGTGTTATCAATTATCCGCCTTGCTGCTGCCGCACCTGACGCTGGTGGTCTCGCCGCTGCTGGCGTTGATGCAGGATCAACTGGCGTTCCTGCAGCGCCACGGCATTGCGGCGGGCAGTATCGATTCGGCCCAGAGCCGCGATGACGCCAGCGATGTGATGGCTCGGGCCAAGTCCGGCGAATTGAAGATTTTGATGATCTCCGTGGAGCGCCTGAAGAACGAGCGTTTCCGCAATTTCTTGCAGCAAGTGCCCATCTCGTTGCTGGTGGTGGATGAGGCGCACTGCATCTCGGAATGGGGCCACAACTTCCGCCCCGATTACCTCAAGCTTCCCGACTATCAGCGCCAGTTCAACATCCCTCAAGCGCTGCTGCTGACCGCCACCGCGACACCCAAAGTGATCGCCGACATGGAGGCCAAGTTCACCATTGCCCCCGAAGACGTAGTAACCACCGGTTTCTATCGGCCGAACCTCAATCTGTTAGTGGAACCGGTGCGCGGTCAGGACAAACGCCGACGCCTGGTCGAATGGATGAGCGAACGTCCCGACCAGCCGAGCATCGTTTACGTCACCTTGCAGAAAACCGCCGAGCACATTGCTGAACATTTGACACGCAACGGCATTCAGGCCGAGGCGTATCACGCCGGTTTGCCCCACGAACAGCGCGAAGCAATCCAGCGCCGTTTCATGGGCGGGCAGTCCAATTGCATCGTCGCGACCATCGCGTTCGGCATGGGCATCGACAAGAGCGATATCCGCAACGTGGTGCATTTCGACCTGCCCAAATCCATCGAAAACTACAGCCAGGAAATCGGCCGCGCCGGGCGTGACGGGCAGCCGTCCGATTGCCTGGTATTGGCCAACCGCGACAGCCTCAACGTGCTGGAAAACTTCGTCTACGGCGACACGCCTGAGCTGGATGGCATCCGCCATGTGCTCGACGAGTTGCAGGCCGCCGCGCCCGAGGGGCAGTGGGAGTTTCTGTTGGGGCCGTTGGCGGACCACAGCAACATCCGCCAATTGCCGCTCAAGACCTTGCTGGTGCAGTTGGAACTGCGTGCAATCATTGCGCCGCGTTACGCCTATTACGCTGAATACCGCTTCAAATACTTGCAGGAACCCGAGGCGTTGCTGGCCCGCTTCGAGGGTGAGCGCAAGGACTTCGTCGCGGCGATCATCCAGACCTCAAACCGCGCACGGACCTGGGCCACGGTGAATTTCGATGCGCTGTATGAGCAGCATCAGGCCGAGCGTAATCGTGTGGTCAAGGCGCTGGATTATTTCCAGGAAAAGGGCTGGGTCGAGCTCGAAAGCAAGCAGATGACCGAGGTCTACAGCCTGCTGCAAACCGACTTTGATGCCCAAGCCTTGAGCGAAGAGTTGCACGCCTACTTCACCCGCCATGAACAAACCGAGATCGCGCGGATTCACGCCATGCTGGATCTGTTCGCCACGGACCATTGCCTGGGTTATCGCCTGGCCGAGTACTTCGGCGATGAAAATGCGCCGCAGCAGTGCGGGCATTGTTCGGTGTGCCACGGGGATGTGGCGCGGTTGCCGACGCCACCGGAATTACCGGCGCTTGTGGATAAAAATTTCGAGGCGTTGTGCGGGGACTTTATCCACAGGCACGCGCAGTACACCGGCAACACTCCATCGGCGGAACGCGTGACACGGTTTTTATGCGGCATCGGTGTGCCGCTGTTCACCAAGCTCAAGGCACGGTCGATTCCCGGGTTTGCGGCGCTGGAGGACTATCCGTATGCCGAAGTCCGGACGTGGGCCGAGGCGCATTTGCCACGCTAGATCATTCCCACGCTCTGCGCGGGAATGCCTCAACGGACGCTCTGCGTTCGGCTTTAGAAGGGGACGCGGAGCGTCCCGGGCTGCATTCCCATGCGGAGCGTGGGAACGATCAAGTGGGCGGTCATCCATCCCCTGAATGTCGCTCATCACAGGAATAAATTTCAAAAACCCGCGGTGGCTGACTATGGTGAAGGCTGTCTTTGGATCGCCAACAAGAGAATAACCATGAGCCAGACACCGTTCACTATTCAGCGCGCCGCCGTCATTGGCGCCGGCACCATGGGCCGTGGCATTGTCATGTGCCTGGCCAACGCCGGCGTCCCGGTGCAGTGGGTCGATAACAATCCACAGATGCTTGAACAGGCGCTGGCTAGCGTGGCGGACACCTACGCCCACAGTGTGCGTCAGGGGCGGATCGATCAGGCCGAGGCGGACGCTCGCCTGGCACGGGTAACGGCGGCTGCTGACTACGCGGCGGTCCGCGAGGTCGATCTGGTGATCGAAGCGGTGTACGAAAACCTCGAACTCAAGCAGAAAATCTTCCGTGAACTGGACGGTCTGCTCAAACCTGAAGCCATTCTGGCCAGCAATACCTCGGCGCTGGATATCGATGCCATCGCTGCGGCTACTCGCCGTCCGCAACAGGTCCTGGGCCTGCACTTCTTCAGCCCGGCGCACATCATGAAACTGCTGGAAATCGTTCGCGGTGCCCAGACTTTTCCGGTGGTGCTTGAGGCGGCTCTGGCACTGGGCAAGCGCATGGGCAAGGTCAGCGTGGTGTCGGGCAACTGCCATGGTTTCATCGGCAACCGCATGCTGCATCCGTATGTGCTCGAAGCGCGCAAGATGTTGCTCGAAGGCGCTTATCCCTATCAAGTCGATGCGGTGCTGCAAGGTTTTGGCTTTGCCATGGGGCCGTTCCGCATGTACGACGTGGTCGGCATCGATCTGGAGTGGCGCGCTCGGCAGTTGGCCGGCATTGGGCAAGATGCGCCCGAAGTTCAGGTGGACAATCGTCTGTGCGAATTGGGTCGTTTCGGTCAAAAGAGTGGCAATGGCTATTACCACTATGAGCCGGGCAGTCGCCAGGCTGAGCACGACGTTGAAGTCGATGCGCTGGTGCTGAAGGTCAGCGAAGAACTAGGGTTCCAGCGACGCGAGATAAGCCCCGAGGAGATTCTGGAGCGCTGCTTGCTGGCACTGGTCAATGAAGGGGCGAAGATCCTTCAGGAAGGGATTGCCGAATCGGCGCACGACATCGATCTGGTGTACCTCAATGGTTACGGCTTCCCGGCGGACAAGGGCGGGCCGATGGCCTGGGCGGATCAACAAGGGCTGGCGGATATTCACCAGCGGTTGCTGGCGCTTGAGACGAAGCAGGGTGATCAGTGGAACCCGGCGCGGTTGATCGGGGAGTTGGCGGCGGTGGGTAAAGGGTTTGCGGATCGGTAGACTTCACTTCTGCTGATCGTTCCCAACGCTCTGCGTGGGAACGCCTCCATGGACGCTCTGCGTCCGCTCCTGAGTGTGACGCAGAGCGTCACGGGCTGCATTCCCACGCAGAGCGTGGGAACGATCATGAAAGGACCGCATTGATGACTCAACGCACCGACTATCCCCACTTCCAGCCCATCACCACTCGCTGGCACGATAACGACGCCTATGGTCACGTCAACAACGTCACCTACTACAGCTTCTTCGACACGGCAGTGAACACCTACCTGATCGAAGTCGGCGGTCTGGATATCCATGACGGCGAAGTAGTGGGCTTTGTGGTGAGTTCGGCCTGCGATTACTTCGCTTCCATTGCCTTCCCTGACCGGATAGAAATCGGTTTGCGGGTGGGCAAATTGGGCAACAGTTCGGTGCAGTACGAGCTGGCGGTGTTCAAGGCCGGGGAGGACGAAGCCTGCGCGGCAGGGCGCTTTGTGCATGTGTTTGTGGATCGGACATCGAATCAGCCAGTGGCGATTCCTGCCGGGTTGCGCGGGGCGCTTCAGCGGTTGGTGGTTTGACGGGCGAAAAAAATCGCAGCCCTTGGGCTGCGATTTTTTGATGCATCGGCAAACGAGGCGATTCAAGCCTCAGTCGCGATAGCGATGGTGATGCTTGCGGTGGCCATAGGCATGACCGCGCCCCGGATGGTCGTCACGGTAGTAGCCACGATCACCACGGTCGCCACGATAAGAACGACGATCATCATCATCGTCATTGCTACTGTTGCCCATGTGATTACCCAGCGCGCCACCGACGCCGCCGCCTGCTGCGGAGCCGATCAGGCTGCCGGTGGTGCCGCCCATGCTGCGGCCGACCACGTTACCGCCTGCTGCGCCCAACGCACCACCAATGGCGGCTTCGCCACGACTGTGTTTGTCTGCGCCAACTGCGCTACCACCCGCGCCGCCCAGGGCCGCGCCAATGGTGGAACCTGTACTGCCGCCCAATGACTGACCGACGACCGAGCCCAGAACCCCGCCCAATGCGCCGCCCACACCTGCTTCGGTGGTGCCGCCAGCAGAAGCGAAGCCACTGACCAGGCCAAGGGACAACAAGAGAATCGAGGAGAACTTCATAGAGGAACCTCAAGGGGATGACGGCGCGATCCTGAGGCCGTGTCATGGTCCTGACAATCGAAATCCGACGAGTAACACGACTTGAGCACATTTCTATAAGTTACTGTTTTTTAGCTGGAACTTAAGTGTTTTTCGCCGGTCTTTAGCTACTTCGGATAGGCCGTTTTCATGCAGAACGGCCTTTTTTGTGGGCGTTTGGAAAGTGACTGATCCGCAAGATTCGTTGAATGTTCCACCGCAATCGCGAGCAGGCTCGCTCCCACAGTGGATTTGTGTACGACACAGATCAAATGTGGGAGCGAGCCTGCTCGCGATTGCGGTAGATCAGACGCTGCGTCAGGCCGACTTGGCCATGATGAGTCCGGTTTCACTCGCCGCTTCCAACCGGATCGCCACAAACTTCGATGTCGGCGTATGGCTGCCATCCCCGATGCTCTCCAGCGGTACCAGCGGATTCACTTCCGGGTAATAAGCCGCCGCTTGCCCGGCAGGGATATCAAACGCCAGCAGCGTAAAGCCCTTCACCCGACGCTCACGGCCGTCATCCCAGATCGAAACGATGTCAGCCTTCTGCCCCGGCTTGAACCCCAGGCGAATGATGTCGGCTTCGTTGACGAACAACACATCACGCTGACCTTTCACGCCGCGATAGCGGTCATCAAGCCCATAAATCGTGGTGTTGTACTGATCGTGAGAGCGCATCGACTGCATAATCAGGTCCGGCAATACGCCGGTGGCGCGCGTGCGTTCGTGCACCAGATCTTTGGGCAGGACGTTCGGACGGAAATTGGCGCGCCCCGACGCGGTATTCCAGCGGCGAGCACCGGCGCTGCTGCCGAGGTAGAACCCGCCCGGGTTCTGGATCTTCTCGTTGAAGTCCTTGAAACCCACAATGGTGTCGGCGATCAGGTCGCGGATGCGCCGGTAATCGGCTACCAGCCAGTTCCAGTCCACCGGTTCGCTGCCCAAGGTCGCGGCGGCGATGCCGGCGATGATCGCGGGCTCCGAGCGCATCTGCTTCGACAGCGGCTGCAACTGGCCGTTGGAGGCGTGAACCATGCTGAACGAGTCTTCGACGGTCACCGCTTGCGGGCCTTCGGTCTGGATATCGATGTCGGTGCGGCCCAGGCACGGCAGGATCAGCGCCTCTTTACCGTGGGCCAGATGGCTGCGGTTGAGCTTGGTACTGATTTGCACGGTCAGGTCGCAGTTGCTCAGGGCCTGGAACGTCCGTGAGCTGTCTGGGGTGGCTTGGGCGAAGTTGCCGCCCAGACCGATAAAGACTTTCGCGCGGCCATCGGCCATGGCATGGATCGCCTCGACCACGTTGTGACCGTTTTCACGCGGCACCTTGAACTTGAAGCGACGCTCCAGGGAATCGAGGAACGCCACCGGCGGACGCTCGTTGATGCCCATGGTCCGGTCGCCCTGCACGTTACTGTGGCCGCGCACCGGGCACAGACCGGCGCCGGGCCGGCCGATGTTGCCGCGCAGCAACATCAGGTTGGCGATTTCCTGGATGGTCGCCACCGAATGGCGATGCTGGGTGATGCCCATCGCCCAGCACATGATCACGTTCTTGCCATTGGCGTACATCCGCGCCGCTTGCTCGATTTCAACCAGCGTCAGTCCGGATTGTTCGACGATCTGCTCCCACGAGGTGTCGTCGACGATGCCCAGGTATTCCAGCACGTTGACACTGTGTTCATTGAGGAAGTCGTGGTCGAATACGGCAAGCTCACCCTCCTTCTGTGCGTCACGCTCCCACTGCAGCAGGAACTTGGCCATGCCGCGCATGATCGCCATGTCGCCGCCCAATGCCGGACGGAAGTACGCGGTGTTGGTCGGTTTGTCGCTGTTGGTGAGCATTTCGATCGCGTGTTGCGGGTGCTGGAAGCGTTCCAGGCCACGCTCCTTCAAAGGGTTGATGCACACCACCTGAGCGCCGCGTTTCACCGCTTCGCGCAACGGTTCGAGCATCCGCGGATGGTTGGTGCCAGGGTTCTGACCCCAGACAAAAATCGCGTCGGCGTGTTCGAAGTCGTCGAAGGTGACGGTGCCTTTGCCGACGCCGACACTTTGCGCCATGGCCACACCGCTGGCCTCGTGGCACATGTTCGAGCAATCGGGGAAGTTATTGGTGCCGTAGGCACGCACGAACAATTGATACAGGTACGCCGCTTCGTTGCTGGCGCGGCCCGAGGTGTAGAACTCAGCCTGATCCGGGCTCGACAGGCCCTGCAAATGTTTGGCGATCAGGGAGAACGCAGCGTCCCAGCTGATCGGCTTGTAGCGATCGGTTTCGGCGTCATAGCTCAATGGCTCGGTCAGGCGACCCTGATATTCCAGCCAGTAGTCACTTTGTTCCAGCAATGAACTGACGCTGTGTTTGGCAAAGAACGCACCGTCGACACGGCGTTTGGTCGCTTCCCAGTTCACTGCTTTGGCGCCGTTCTCGCAGAACGCCACCATGCCGGCTTCATTGGAATCGCCCCAGGCACAACCGGGGCAGTCGAACCCGCCGTTTTTGTTGGTTTTGAGCATCATGCGCAGGTTTTTCAGCGCGTTGTCGCTGGTCAACCAGGCCCGGGCAACGCTGGCCAACGCGCCCCAGCCACCGGCTGGACCTTTGTAGGGCTTATAACGCGGAACGGGTTTCTGGTCGGCTTGTTGATGTTGACTCACGCTGGGTTCTCCGTCGCGGGGCTGTAGACCCGCGGCGCACTTTTCTGCGGCAGGTGGATGAGATTGAGGTTGTGGCGACGGGCCCATTGCACGGCAAGACCCGTGGGCGACGACAGGCTGACCAGGGTCTGGATACCTGCGCGCAACACTTTCTGGATCAGTTCGAGACTGCAACGGCTGGTGACAATCACCAGCCCGCCGGTGGTCGGGATCTTCTGACGGATCAGTCCGCCAATCAGTTTATCGAGGGCATTGTGTCGGCCGATGTCTTCGCGACCCAGCAGCAATTGGCCCTGACTGTTCATGAACACGGCGGCGTGCACCGCGCCGGAGTACTGGCCAAGAGGCTGGAACGCGCCGATGCGCTGACGCAAGCCATCCAGCCATTCGGCGGGCGGCAAGGGTGCGCCGGGCAACACCTTGAGGTCTGGCAATGCCTGCTCCACCGCTTCCACGCCGCAGAGCCCGCAACCGCTGGTGCCAGCCATTTGCCGACGCTGTTGCTTGAGGTTCCAGAAAGCGCGGTTGGCGATGGTCACTTGCGCGTATTGCGCTGAACCCGAGCCGCTGAGTTGCAGGTCATAAATGTCGCAAGCGTCTTCGATGATGCCGCTGCCGAGGCTGAAGCCGACGATGAAGTCTTCAAGGTCCGTCGGCGTCACCAACATGACCGCCTGACTGATGCCGTTATAAGCGATCGCCAGCGCGACTTCTTCGGCCAGCGCGGTGCTGGCCGATTCGGTGTCTTGAAGGTCGCAGTAACTGTATGTCTGGCTTGCGGCGGGCGCTGGCGTTTCGAGGGCTGGCGCCGCGCAGGCAGGGCGCTTGGCGTTCATGAGGTATCACCGAAGGGTTAGGCTGCTTTAAGCCTAGGCGTGTCAACTTGTCGCGTCTAATCGCAAATACTGATCTGCCGATAGATGGCGTCGATCAAGAGCTCGGCAGCGATTGCTGAAATATCGCGAAACAGGCTTCCGCGAGCGCCGAACGCGGGGCGCTGCGACGCATGATCAGCCCCAGCCGGGCGAGGGTTTGAGCATTTTCGATGGGGTGCAGGCGCAAATGATCGGTGAGTTTTTCCAGGCCACCGTCCAGCGGCATCACGGCGCAGCAGAATCCACCGTGCACCGCTTGTAACAATTGGTGGACGGCATCGGTTTGCAGCAACGGCTGCGGGGTGAGGCCGCGACTGTGGAAGTTGTGGTCGATGGACTGCCGAAAATGCATGCCGCTGCTGAGCATGCCCAGCGGCAGTTCGATCAGCGATTCCCAACTCAGCGGCGCCTCGCCGAAACTGAAGAAGCGCTGATCATAGAGCAGGCCCATGCGGGTTTCGCTGAATGCCAGGGAATCGAAGCGTTCGCCGTCCAGCCGCTCCAGGTACGACACGCCCAGATCCAGGCGATTGTTTGCCAGTTGTTCGAGGATTTGTTCAGAACTCAGGGCCGAGAGTTCGAAGCGCAGGTTCGGGTGTTCGGCGTGCAGGCGTTGCATCAGCGGCAACGGATCGAAGCTCGACAGCGGCACCACGCCCAGACGCAACGTACCGACCAGATTGCCGCGACAGGCCGCCGCCTCTGCCTGCAAGCCGTCGTAGGCCGCCAACACGGTGCGCGCCCATGCCAGCACCCGTTCACCCGGTGCGGTGAAACCCTCGAAGCGCTGACCGCGATTGACCAGCGGCAACTCGAGTTCTTCTTCGAGGCTGCGCAGGCGCATGGACAGAGTCGGCTGGGTGATGTGACAACGCGCAGCGGCCTGGCCGAAATGCCGGGTTTCATCGAGGGCGATGAGGAATTTAAGTTGCTTGATGTCCATCTTCGCTCCAGGGCGCGGGAAGGCTCGGATTCTAGCGCTTGGGGGGAAGCGGCGTCATTGGTCGGGTTGGAACCGCAGGTAACAGCCTTGGTCTAGGCTTTTGCGTCTGGAACCCAAAACCCAAGGAGAGCGCACCATGAGTATTTTTAGCTTCGTGAAAGAAGCAGGCGAAAAACTTATCGACTTGCTGACGCCAGGCAACGCCAATGCCAGCGAGCAGTTGAAAGAACACATCAGCAAGGTCGGCCTGGGTAACCCGAATGTGCAGGCGACGGTGGATGGCGACAAAGTCACCGTGACCGGCGAAGTCGGCAGTCAGGAAGAGAAGGAAAAAATCCTGCTGGCGGTGGGCAATATTGCCGGTGTCGGTAGTGTGGATGACCAGATCACCGTGACGGGCCCGGTTGCTCAGGCGGCGCGGTTCGTCACCGTTAAAAAGGGCGACACCCTCAGCGCGATTGCCAAGGCTGAGTACGGCGACGCCAACAAGTACAACAAAATCTTTGAGGCCAACAAGCCGATGCTGTCTCACCCGGACAAGATCTATCCGGGGCAGTCGTTGCGGATTCCTGAGTAAGTCTCGAGGCCGTGTGATGCCCTTCGCGAGCAAGCCCGCTCCCACAGGATCTGTGTCGTCCACGATGGATGCGAACGACACAGATCCTGTGGGAGCGGGCTTGCTCGCGAAGCAGGCGACTCGGTCTAAAGCCCTGCAATCAACTCCCGATAATCCCCAACCGCCGCAAACTCGGCCGTGTCCTTCGGCCCTTTACGGCTGTCCGGCTCACTCACGGCCAACAGATGCGCCACCCCAAAATTCCGCGCGCTACGCAGGATAGGCAACGTATCGTCGATAAACAGACTGCGCGCCGGATCAAAACCGATGTCCGCTTGCAAGGCATCCCAGAATTGCGGGTTTTCCTTGGCAAAACCGTAATCATGCGAGCTGATCAACCGCTCGAAGTACGGCGCCAGTTCGATTCTTTCCAGTTTCAATGACAGCGAATCGCGATGCGCATTGGTGATCAGCACCACGCGCTTGCCGGCCCGTTTGATGGCGGCCAGAAAGGTGTCCGCGTCCGGACGCAGGGCAATCAAATGCGCGGTTTCCAGTTTCAGTTCGCGCACCGACAACTTGAGCTCGGCGCTCCAGAAATCCAGGCAATACCACTGCAACTGGCCGGCGTTGCGTTCGAACAACGGCTGCAATTCCATCTCGGCCATCGCCCGGCTCACCCCGTGCAATTCGGCGTAACGCTGGGGCAGGTGCTCCATCCAGAAATGGTTGTCGTAATGCAGGTCCAGCAGCGTGCCGTCCATATCCAGCAGAACGGTGTCGATGTCGCGCCAGGGCAGCAGGGACATAAAAACTTCTCCAGCGGTAAAAAAGATATCCGACGTAAACAATCAGGATAGGCCGGGTATAGTAACGCGCTATCGCCAAGGAGCCGCTCATGCGCCAGAAACCCACCGTCCTCGCCCGCGAGATCGTCGCCACCAGCCGTTTGTTCTGCGTCGAAGAGCTGAAGTTGCGCTTTTCCAATGGCGTGGAGCGCACGTATGAGCGACTGGTGGGCAAGGGCGTCGGTTATGGCGCGGTGATGATCGTGGCAATGCTGGATGCGGACCACGCGGTGCTGGTTGAAGAGTATTGCGGCGGCACCGATGAATACGAGCTGTCCTTGCCCAAAGGCTTGATCGAGCCGGGCGAGGACGTGCTGGCGGCGGCCGAGCGGGAGCTCAAGGAAGAGGCCGGGTACGGCGCGCGGCAACTGGAGCATTTGACTGAGTTGTCGTTGTCCCCCGGTTACATGAGCCAGAAGATCCAGGTGGTGTTGGCCACTGATCTATACGAAGAAAGCCTTGAAGGCGATGAGCCCGAGCCGATGGGCGTGGACAAAATCAACCTGCGTGAGTTGTCGGCCCTGGCCCAGAACCCGCGATTCACCGAGGGCCGTGCATTGGCAGCACTGTATCTGGCCCGTGATCTGCTGACTCAGCGTGGAGTGTTCCAGCCATGATTTTCCCCCATCCGTTGATGGCGCCTGTTGTTGAACTGGCGCTGAAAGCTGGCGAAGCGATTCTGCCGTTCTGGCGTGCCAACGTCGCCGTGACTGCAAAATCCGATGATTCTCCGGTGACGGCCGCCGACATGGCCGCTCACCATGTGATTCTGGCCGGGCTGACGGCGCTGGACCCGAGCATCCCGGTGCTGTCCGAAGAAGACGCCAACATTCCCCAGAGCGTGCGCGCCGGGTGGCAGCGTTGGTGGCTGGTGGACCCGCTGGACGGGACCAAGGAGTTCATCTCCGGTAGCGAAGAATTTACCGTCAACATCGCGCTGATCGAGCAGGGGCGAGTGGTGTTTGGCGTGGTGTCGATGCCGACCAACGGGCGCTTCTACGTCGGTGGTGCGGGTCTGGGCGCATGGCGTGGCGACAAAGACGCGCAGCCTTTGCCGATTCAGGTTCGCGAGGTTCCTGCTGAGGGTGAAGCGTTTACCGTGGTTGCCAGCCGTCGGCATTCCAGTCCTGAGCAGGAGCGCCTGCTGGCCGGGTTGAGCGACAGTCTGGGTGAGCTGCAATTGGCTAACATCGGCAGTTCGTTGAAGTTCTGTTTGTTGGCGGAAGGGGCGGCGGATTGTTATCCGCGGTTGGCGCCGACTTCGCAGTGGGACACGGCGGCGGCGCAAGGTGTGCTGGAAGGGGCGGGCGGTGAAGTGCTGGATTTGAGCGGTGCGCCGTTCAGTTATCCGGCGCGGGAATCGTTGTTGAATGCGTTTTTCCTGGCGCTGCCGGCGAAGGCTGCGTGGCGCGAAAAACTGTTGGAACTCGCTCGCCGCTAAGATCGTTCCCACGCTCCGCGTGGGAATGCAGCCCGTGACGCTCCGCGTCACTGGACGCGGAGCGTCCCTAGAGGCATTACCACGCAGAGCGTGGGAACGATCACCGATGCAGGACGTACTGCCCGGTAAACGTCACCGCATCGTCATCACTGTCGGCATTGACGATCCGCGAATGCAGCGTCAACCGCGCCCGTCCATACCGCCCATACATCGCTAAAAACTTCTTCCACACCGCCGCACTCGGTGCATGGCAAATCGCTGTCGCGTCCATGGTCACCGGCAGCGGGTAGCTGATCTGCCCTTCCTGAATCACGATGTGCCCGCCTTCAACCCCTTCTTCACGCAAACGCAAATGCAACCAGCCCCAACCGGCCAGCACCGCGCCGCAATACAGGCTGCCGCCAAACATCGTGCTTTTATGATTGACGTTGGCCTCCAGCGGCAAGTGCAGGCGCAGTTGCTGGTCGTGCCAATCGAGCACTTTGAGGCCCATGTCCCGCGTCAGGGGAATGTCGCGATGGAGGACTGATTCCAGATGACGGCTGTCGCGGCTCATGCATGGATCTCTTGTTTGAAGATGATGATTGGACGGTAGCTCAATCGGGTTCGTCGGTGTGGCTGCTGCCACTGTCGGCGAAGTTCAGCCCGTGCTTGCGCAGTTTGTCGTGCAAGGTCTTGCGTGGGATGCCAAGGGCTTCGGCGAGGCTGCGCACCGAGCTGTGAGAGCGCGCCAGTTCGGCGGCGATCAAGCTCTTCTCGAAGTTTTCCACTTGTTCGCTGAGACCGCCACTGACCACCTCGACCGTCATGCCGACAGCGCCATCCGCTGCGCTATTGTCCAGGGCCAATTCCAGGCCCAGGGCAAAGCGTTCGGCGGCGTTCTGCAATTCCCGCACGTTGCCCGGCCAGGTGTGGCGCAGCAGCAGGGCGCGTTGTCCCGGTTGCAACTCGTGGGGTGGCAGACCGTGACGAGCACTGGCTTCATCGGCGAAGTGCTGGAACAGCATCAGCGCATCTTCGCCACGCTCACGCAGCGGCGGAATACGCAGCGGTGCGACGTTCAGGCGGTAATACAAGTCGGCACGGAAGCGGCCCTGATCGGCGGATTGACGCAGGTCTTCCTTGGTCGCAGCGATGATGCGGATGTCCAGCGGGATCAACTGATTACCGCCCAAGCGCTCGACGACCCGCTCTTGCAGCAAGCGCAGCAATTTCACCTGCACATCCAGGCTCATGCTTTCGATTTCATCAAGAAACAACGTGCCGCCATTGGCGAATTCGAACTTGCCGATGCGGCGCTTTTGCGCGCCGGTAAAGGCGCCTGGCTCGTGGCCGAACAGCTCGCTTTCTACGACCGACTCGGCGAGAGCGCCGGCATTGATCGCCACGAACGGACCGTTTCGACGGCTCGACAGATCGTGCAATGCACGTGCGACAACTTCTTTACCGGCACCGGTTTCGCCGAGGATCAGCACATCGGCCTTGGTCGCCGCCAATGCACCGATCTGCTCGCGCAGGCGCAGCATCGGCGCCGATTGCCCGACCAGTCGGGCGCTCAGCTCATTGCGATCGCTCAGGGCCAGACGCAGGCTGCGGTTGTCCAGCACCAGCCGGCGCAGGTCCAGGGCGCGGCGCACGCTGTCGAGCAGGGCGTCGCTGGCAAAGGGTTTTTCCAGAAAGTCATAAGCCCCGGCGCGCATGGCTTGCACGGCCAGCGGCACATCGCCGTGACCGGTAATCAGCAGCACCGGCAGTTCCGGGTCCTGGGCATGCAGTTCAGTCAGCAATTCGAGGCCGTCCATGCCCGGCATGCGGATGTCACTGACCACCACACCGGGCCAGTCACGTTCCAGTTGCGCGGCCAGGCCCTTGGCTTCGGCCAGTGGCAGGATTTTCAGGCCAGCGAGGTCCAGAGTCTGGCTCAAGGCCTGACGCAGGTGCGGATCGTCGTCGATCAACACGACCTGGATGCGGTTGTCGATGGTCATGCACTTCGGTCCTCGGACGGTTGCAAGCTCACACCCGGTGCGCCTGCACGCAGCTTCAGGGTAATCAGGGCGCCACCTTCCTTGTGGTTGGAGAACGACAGTTCACCACCGAAGGCGCGCATCAGGGTTTCGCAAATCGCCAGCCCAAGCCCAAGCCCCTGAGTGCGGGTCTTGGTGGTGTAGAAGGGCTCGCTGGCGCGGCCAAGTGCCTCCAGGCAGAACCCGGGGCCATTGTCGCGAATGTACAGATTGACGCCGTCGGCAGTCGATTGGGCACTCAACCAGAGCTTGCGCGGCGGGCCTTTTTCCGTCAGGGCGTCCAAAGCGTTGGCCAGCAGATTGCCGAGTACCTGACGCAGACGGGTTTCCCCGGCCTCGACCCACAGGGTGGCGGCCGGCAAATCGCGGATCAGCTCGACTTCCATGCTGCGTCGACGCTTGGCCAGCAGCGCCAGCGCATCGTCCAGCGCCGGTTGCAGGGCGACGCTTTCCGGGGCGTGGCGATCGCGCCGGGCGAAGGCGCGCAGGTGGGCGATGATCGAGGCCATGCGCCCGGTCAGTTCGCTGATCAACTTGAGGTTGCCGCGTGCATCTTCAGTGCGCTGATGATCGAGCAGCACTTCGGCGTTTTCTGCGTAGCTGCGGATCGCCGCCAGCGGTTGATTCAATTCGTGGCTGATGCTCGCCGACATGGTACCAAGGGCCGACAGTTTGCCGGCCTGCACCAGATCATCCTGAGCGCGAACCAGCTCTTGCTGGGCCTGTTCGCGTTCCAGCACTTCCTGTTTCAATCGACGGTTGAGGCCTTCGAGGTCGCTGGTCCGCTCGGCTACCCGGCCTTCCAGCTCGCGACGGGCCTTGGCTTCGAAGGCGATTCGATCAAGGTAATGACGGCGGCGCTGCATCATCAGCCCCAGCAGCAACATCAACACCAACAACGTCGCGCCGCCGATGGCGACGACCGTGCGTACCGGGCGATCGATCAAAGTACGTGGGGCGAGGATGCTGACGTTCCAACCGGTTTCTGCGATGGACTGGGTTTGTGTCAGCCAGGCGTTGGGGTTGAGCCGCAAGGGTTTGGGATCGCGGGTCGGATAAGGTTGAATCGCAGTAATAGCCTTGCTTTCTTCTTCGCCCAACGGGCGGGTCGAGCGGAATCGCCACTCGGGCCGCGACGTGAGAATGACCACGCCGTTATGGTCGGTCAGCAGCAGTTGTTCCGGGGTTTTGCCCCAGAGGCTTTCGGTGTGGTCCAGATCGACCTTGACCACCAGCACGCCGATGATCTTTTCGCCGTTACGCACGGCGGCGGCGAAGAAATAGCCGCGCTTGGCCGATGTTGTGCCCAAACCGAAAAAGCGCCCAAGCCGCCCGGCCATGGCTTCGCTGAAATACGGTCGGAAGGAAAAGTTACGCCCGACGAAACTGTCGTGTTTGTCCCAGTTGGACGCGGCCAGGGTCTTGCCCGTGGTGTCCATCAGGTACATGACTTCGGCGCCGGTCTGGGCGCTGATGTTTTTTAACAAGCGATTGGCGTTGCCCTGGGTGACGCCATCGTCGGGCGCACCGAGGACGGCTCGCAGGGCCGGTAGATCGCCGAGGATCTGCGGCAACACTTCATAGCGGTGCAGGGTGCCCAGCAGGTTGGCGACGTAAAGGTCGAGGGTCTGACGGTTCTGCCCGGCCAGTTCGCTGCGGTAATAACGCTCGGCCAGATGCTCCAGCGGCCACAGCAACGGTGCCAGGCACAGCGCGAGCAGGGCCAGGCTGCGCCAACGGGGTCTGCGGGGGAGGGTCGGAGTCATGAGCATCGAGCGCCTGTGGGTACAGGCGCATTATGCCTAGGCTTGCGGGCGCAGTCTGCGCGCCGTGGGTCAGGCACGCTTGCGCGGTGATGATTCAGACGGTGTTTCAGGAAAAGACTTCAGCATCCTTGAAGAACGCCGCGGCCTGATCTTTGCCGGACAGTTGTGGCGCTTCGTCCAGTTGCCAATCAATGGCCAGGTCCGGGTCGTCCCAGCGAATGCTGCGCTCGGCGGACGGGGTGTAGTAGTCGGTGGTTTTGTAGAGAAATTCGGCGAAGTCGCTCAGCACCACGAAACCGTGGGCGAAACCCTCCGGGACCCAGAGTTGGCGATGGTTCTCGGCGGACAGACGCACAGCCACCCATTTACCGAAATGGGGCGAGCTGCGGCGAATGTCCACGGCCACGTCGAGTACTTCACCGGCGGTGACCCGAACCAGTTTGCCTTGAGTGTTTTCCAGCTGGTAATGCAGGCCGCGCAATACGCCTTTTTGCGAGCGGGAATGATTGTCTTGAACGAAATTCGTCTCCAGGCCAGTCGCTTCCTTGAAAGCCTTGGCATTGAAGCTTTCATAGAAGAAACCGCGCTCGTCACCAAATACCTTGGGTTCGATGATCAGAACACCGGGCAGGTCGGTGGTGACTACTTTCATGGCTTTCTCCAGCAATAGGCATTGATGGGCGACATTCTTGCGCAAAGTGGCGGCGGGCGCGAGTGGAGTGATTTTTTTCCTGATCCGTTCACTGATTTGTCGAGCCTCAGGAGGGGTTCTGGCAGGCGAAGGGGTTGCGTATCACCCAAAGCAGTGGCGATATAAGCGCCTAATAAAATTTCAGGGGTCGTTGTATGCCACTCGCCACGTTGATTCATCGCGCCAGTTTGCCCAGCCCGCAAGTGTCTGCGGAGCAAGCGCTTGAGCTGCTGAAGGGACATTACGGCCTGAGTGGAAGGTTGCAGGCCCTTGGCAGCCAGCAGGATCTTAACTATCGGGTCGACAGCGACCAGGGGCGTTTTGTCCTGAAAATCTGCCGTGGTGATTACTCGGCGCAGGAGCTGCACGCCCAGCACGCCGGACTCAAGCATTTGGGTGAACACCCCGATGTGCATGTGCCGCGAGTGATTGCCGCCAAAAACGGTGCAGACCTTCTCTCGCTGGAAGTCGGCGGCCAACCGGTGCATGTGCGCCTGCTCGATTACATCGAAGGCCAGTCGCTCACACATCTGGATCATCTGCCCGGTTCAGTGGTGGCCGGTTTTGGTCGACTCTGCGGTGAAATGGACCTGGCGCTGGCCGGTTTCGACCATCCGGGCCTCGAGCGCACGCTTCAATGGGACGCCCGCCACGCCAACGCGTTGATCGCGCATTTGCTGCCGGTCATCACTGACGAGCATCAACGCCGGCTGATCGCTGATGCGGCTGAACAGGCCGAGCGTCATTTGCAGCCGCTTGTGGATAAGCTGCCGGTGCAGGCCATTCACATGGACATCACTGACGACAACGTGGTGTGGCAGCGAGATTCGCAACGTCAGTGGCAATTGCAGGGGGTGATCGATTTCGGCGACCTGGTTCGTACCTGGCGCATCACTGATCTGTCGGTGACCTGCGCGGCGCTGCTGCACCACGCTGATGGCGATCCGTTCTACATTTTGCCGGCGGTTCAGGCCTATCACGCGGTCAATCCGCTCACGCATGAAGAGCTACTGGCGCTCTGGCCACTGATCGTCGCTCGTGCGGCGGTGTTGGTGCTCAGCGGCGAACAGCAGGTCAGCATCGATCCGGGCAACGAATACAGCCGCGACAACCTCACCCACGAGTGGGAGATTTTCCGCGTCGCTACATCGGTGCCGTTGGCGTTGATGGAAGCCGCGATCCTGACCGCGGTCGGCCAGAACCTGCCGGGCATCGGCAGCGAAGGTTTCGCGCCGCTGCTGCCGAGCCTGGTGGGGCGTGAGTTTGCGTTGATCGATTTGGGCGTGCTCAGTCCGCATTTCGAGGCCGGCAATTGGGAGCAGGAGGGGATCGATCAGCGGCTGCTGACCGAAGCTGCCGTGGCTCACGGTTTGGCGGCCAGTCGTTATGGGCAATATCGCTTGTCCCGCACCCGCCCGGACAGCGCCAGCGAACCCGACACCTGCCCATTGCACGTCGAATTGCGAGTGCCCCACGGCACGGCGGTCGAATCACCGTTTGCCGGGGTGGTGCATCAGCCAGCGGCGGGTGTGCTGCAACTGGACGGCCCGCAACTGAGTGTTCGCCTGTGGGGCGTGACGCCGTCGCTGCACACGGGCGCAGCGCTGGTCAAAGGCCAGGTGCTGGGTTCGGTCAGCGGGCCGTTGATCGTGCAGTTGTGTCGCGGCGCTTCGTTCACGGCGCCGTTGTTTTGCACGCCGTCTCGCGCGGCTGCCTGGCAAGCGTTGTGCCCGTCACCGGCGGTGCTGCTGGGACTGGCCTGTGACGCCGAAGAGGAGCTCGATTCGCAGACGTTGCTGGCGCGCCGTGACGCCAGTTTCGCCCGTACCCAGAAGCACTATTACGTCGACCCGCCGCGTATCGAACGCGGCTGGCGCAATCACTTGATCGACATGCAAGGCCGTTCCTACCTCGACATGCTCAACAACGTCGCGGTGCTTGGCCACGGTCATCCGCGCATGGCGGCGGTCGCCAGTCGTCAGTGGTCGCTGCTCAATACCAACTCGCGTTTTAACTACGCGGCGGTTGCCGAATTCTCCGAGCGTTTACTGAAACTGTCGCCGGACTCCATGGACCGGGTATTCCTGGTCAACAGCGGCAGCGAGGCCAATGACCTGGCAATCCGCCTGGCCTGGGCCTACAGCGGTGGTCGCGACATGCTCAGCGTGCTCGAGGCCTATCACGGCTGGACAGTGGGCGCGGACGCGGTCTCGACCTCGATTGCCGACAACCCGAAGGCTTTGAGCAGCCGTCCGGACTGGGTGCATCCGGTCACCGCGCCGAACACCTATCGCGGCGAATTCCGTGGCCCGGATAGCGCCCCGGACTACGTGCGCAGCGTCGAACACAACCTGGCGAAAATTGCCGAGCAGAAGCGTCAGCTGGCCGGTTTCATCTGCGAACCGGTGTACGGCAATGCCGGCGGTATCTCGCTGCCGCCGGGGTATTTGCAACAGGTTTATACGCTGGTTCGTGCTCAGGGCGGTGTCTGCATCGCCGACGAAGTGCAGGTCGGTTACGGCCGCATGGGCAACTTTTTCTGGGGGTTCGAAGAACAAGGCGTGGTGCCGGACATCATCACCATGGCCAAAGGCATGGGCAATGGCCAGCCGTTGGGCGCGGTGATCACCCGTCGGGAAATCGCCGAAGCGCTGGAGGCTGAGGGTTACTTCTTCTCGTCGGCCGGCGGCAGCCCGGTCAGTTGCCAGATCGGCATGGCCGTGCTGGATGTGATAGAGGAAGAAAGGCTCTGGGAAAACGCTCAGGTCGTGGGCGGGTATTTCAAGGAACGGCTTGAAGCGCTGATCGATATTCATCCGTTGGTGGGCGCGGTGCATGGTTCCGGCTTCTATCTGGGCGTCGAGTTGATCCGCAATCGCGAAACCCTGGAACCGGCAACCGAAGAAACCTCGGCGCTGTGTGATCGGTTGCGCGAGCTGGGGATCTTCATGCAGCCGACGGGCGATTACCTGAACGTCCTCAAGATCAAACCGCCGATGGTGACCTCGCGCCGGAGCGTGGATTTCTTTGTGGACATGCTGTCGCAGGTTCTCGCAGAGGGCCTGTAAACACACATCCCCTGTGGGAGCGGGCTTGCTCGCGAAAGGGCCGTGTCAGTCGACATCTACTTTGACTGACGCACCGCTTTCGCGAGCAAGCCCGCTCCCACAGGGATAGCGTAAAGTTCGATTATTATCTGGATTAATTGAGTTAATTTCGACAGGTGGATTATTTTAAGCTTTAAAAGCCGATTTTTATCGGCTATAAAGTCACCGCTGCCCCGGTGTGGCCTCACCACGCCCGGTGCTTCCCATTTCTGTCATTGGTCGATGCCACGCTCGACCCTCAAGCAATTGCCCCGGAGATGATTCATGAGCCGTATCGTTACCGTCGCCGCCACCCAGATGGCCTGTTCCTGGGACCTTGAAGCCAACATCGAGACCGCTGAGCGGCTGGTCCGTGAGGCCGCGGCGCAAGGCGCGCAGATCATCCTGATCCAGGAACTGTTCGAGGCTCCGTACTTTTGCCAGAAGCCGAACCCGGATTACCTGCAACTGGCCACGACCGTTGAAGACAACGTCGCCATCAAGCACTTCCAGAAAGTCGCCAAGGAGCTGCAAGTGGTTCTGCCGATCAGCTTCTACGAACTGGCGGGCCGCGCGCGTTTCAACAGCATCGCGATCATCGATGCCGACGGCAGCAACCTCGGGATTTATCGTAAAAGCCATATCCCGGACGGCCCTGGCTACCACGAAAAGTATTACTTCAATCCGGGCGACACTGGCTTCAAAGTCTGGAACACCCGTTACGCGAAAATCGGCGTGGGCATCTGCTGGGACCAGTGGTTCCCGGAATGCGCCCGCAGCATGGCGTTGCTCGGCGCGGAAATTCTGTTCTACCCGACCGCGATCGGCAGCGAGCCACACGACAAGAGCATTTCGTCCCGCGATCACTGGCAGCGCGTGCAACAAGGCCATGCCGGCGCCAACCTGATGCCGCTGATCGCCAGCAACCGCATCGGCAACGAAGAGCAGGACGGCTACGACATTACGTTCTACGGCTCGTCGTTCATCGCCAACCAGTTCGGCGAGAAGGTTCAAGAGCTCAACGAAACTGAAGAAGGCGTGCTGGTTCAGAGCTTCGATCTGGACGAACTGGAACACATCCGCAGCGCCTGGGGCTCGTTCCGTGATCGTCGCCCGAACCTGTATGGCACACTGAAAACCCTCGACGGTTCCCTGGAGTCCTGATTGTCATGACCACTTTGCACAGCACGCCTCGCGCCGACGGCTTTTACATGCCCGCCGAATGGGCGCCGCAAACCCAGACCTGGATGATCTGGCCCGAGCGCCCGGATAACTGGCGTCTGGGTGGCAAACCGGCGCAAGCCGCGCACGTCGCGGTAGCCAAAGCCATTGCGCGTTTCGAACCGGTGACCGTGGCGGTTTCCGCCGGCCAATACGAAAACGCCCGCGCCCGTCTGGACGTGCCGAATATTCGTGTGGTGGAAATGTCCAGCGACGACGCCTGGGTTCGCGACACGGGGCCGACGTTTGTCATCAATAACGGCGGCGAAGTCCGTGGTGTGAATTGGGACTTCAACGCGTGGGGCGGTTTCGACGGGGGGCTGTACTCGCCGTGGAATCGCGATTCCCAGGTCGGCGGCAAAATCCTCGAGATCGAGCGCAGCCAGCGCTACCGCACCGAGGGCTTTGTGCTTGAAGGTGGTTCGATCCACGTCGATGGCGAAGGCACACTGATCACCACCGAAGAATGCCTGCTCAACCGCAATCGCAATCCGCACATGAACCGTGCAGAGATCGAAGCGGTGCTCAGCGCGAATCTGGCTGTGGATAAAATCATCTGGCTGCCGGACGGTTTGTTCAACGACGAAACCGACGGCCATGTGGATAACTTCTGCTGCTACGTGCGTCCGGGCGAAGTGTTGCTGGCCTGGACCGATGACCCGCAGGACCCGAACTACCCGCGCTGCCAGGCGGCAATGAAAGTGCTGGAAAGCAGCACCGACGCCAAGGGTCGCCCATTCACGGTGCACAAGATGCCGATTCCGGGGCCGCTGTATGCGACCGAAGAAGAGTGCGCGGGGGTTGATCCGGTGGACGGGACTCAGGAGCGTAATCCGACCGTGCGTCTGGCCGGTTCCTACGTGAACTTTCTGATCGTGAACGGCGGCATCATCGCGCCAAGCTTCGACGACCCATTGGATGGCCCGGCAAAAGAGATGTTGCAGGCACTGTTCCCGCAGCATGAAGTGGTAATGGTGCCCGGCCGCGAACTGTTACTGGGAGGCGGTAACATCCACTGCCTTACCCAACAACAGCCAGCCCCCCACAAAGAGTGAGTGCGGTTGTAACAGCTTGAGTTGATTGCAAAATAGTCCAGGCAAACGTTTTCGCTCACGGTTTAGCACAAAGCCCGCAGCCCTACAGGACTGCGGGCTTTTTTGTATCCGCTTGTCGACAGTTGCGAAACTTTGGCACAGCTCTTGTATCGCTCAGGGTGTAACAGGGAGGGGGAGAACTGCGATGTTCTGTCATAAACCTTGGATAAGTTAGCCGCTCACAATCCAGGAGAGAGCGCGGAAATGAACGCCGAAATGAATGTGGTGAGCGAGCGGGCGTTGCATCCCCTGGCAGTAAACAGCGAATCGCTCCAGGTCCTGGCGCACTGGTTGAAGTCCAATGGAACGCGTCAGATCAGAGAACCTGATCCGCGCCGGACGATGATCGAACGCTACCCCGCTGGTTTATTCAGCGAAGCGGAGCTGGAAGCGTTGTGGGATGTGATGGAAGGATAAGAAGAAAAAACAAAGGATTGGTAAAAGCGCTGCCGGGATGGCGGCGCTTTTTTATGGGCGGAGGTTTTTTCGTGATCACTGGAGATCAAAATGTGGGAGTGAGCCTGCTCGCAATGGCGGTGGATCAGTCGACATCGATGTTGACTGCCCGGCCGCTATCGCGAGCAGGCTCACTCCCACAGGGTTTTGCGGTGTTTAAAAGCTGTAGGTCCCGGTCACGACCACGCTGCGCGGTTCACCCGGCTGAATCTGCGCCGCACGGGTGGCCGACGAGTAATAGGTCTTGTCGCTGATGTTGTTCAGCGCCGCGCGCAGGTCCCAATCCTTCTGCCGGAACCCGGCCAATGCATCCCAACGGCCATAACCTGGCAGCACGGTGGTGTTGAGGTTGTCGGCGTAACGCTGGCCCACCAGGGTCAGGCCGGTTTCAGCGTACCAGCCCATTTCCGGCTTCCAGGTCAGGAACAGGCTGCCGTTGTGCTTGGCCACGTTGCTGATGCGCTTGCCTTCAAAGCCGTTGTTGTCCTTTACGACCGTCGCGTCCTGCACACCCACGCCACCGCGCACGTACCAGTTGCCGGCGATTTTGCCGGTGCCAGTCAGCTCGATCCCGCGGGAACGTTGCAGGCCGGTCATTAAGGTGACGGTCGGATTGTCGGGATCGCTGGTACGGCGGTTGTAGAGTTCCAGTTCGTAGATCGCCAATGTGGTGCTCAGGCGATCATCGAGCCAGTCGCTCTTCACGCCGATTTCCTTTTGCTTGGTCAGCTCGGGGCTCAGGTCGTTGCTGTTGCCGGCGGCGCCTGGGGTGATACCGATCAAACCACCGCCGACCGGGGAAAAGGTCTTGGTCCAGGAGGCGTAGAAGGAATGATTCTGCAGCGGCGTCCACACCAGTCCTGCACGCGGGCTGGTGCTATGGCTGTCGCGATCTTCGGAAATGTCCCGCAGCTTGTTGGTCGACTCGATGTCGAAGGTGTCGTAACGCAAACCCGCCAGCAGTTGCCATTGATCGTTCAGGCGCAGTTGATCCTGCACATACACCGCACGGCTTTCGACTTCGGTGTGGGTGCTGCTGGACACTTGCATCCGCCCGGTATGGCGCAAATTGCGGTCGGGGTTGTACAGGTCCAGCGCTGGCACCGGCTGAGTCCCGGGCCCGGTGGCCGCGTTGTACAACGTCGGATCGCGCCGTTGGCTGCCGATTTCGATACCGGTCAGCAAGCGATGTTCAAGGCCGAACGTGTCGAAACCGCCTTCCAGCTCGACGTTGTTGTAGACATTGCGGGTGGTCAGGTCCTGTTGCCAGTGCTGGCGCGTGACCTTGTTGGTCGCCGGGGTGTAGCCCGTCAGGTAGGTGTTGTCGAAATCGCTGTTGAGCTTGAATACGCCGAGGGTGTGGCGCAGCTGCCAGTTGTCGCTGAGCTCATAACTGAGCTTCGAGCGCAGGGATTGCGACTTGTCGTCGATGAAATCGTGCTCGCTGCCGTAGGTCGTATCCCGTCCTACGTCCGCCGGGCGTCCGTTTACCCCGGGGATACCGCGATCCGGCGTACGGTTGTAGCGGCTGTATTCGTACTGCACCAGCCAGTTCAGGTCCGGCGTCAGTTGCCAGCTCATCGACGGAGCGAACAGTTGGCGATTGCCGCTCACGCCATCGCGGAAGCTGTTTTGATCCATGTTGCCCATGTTCAGGCGCAGGCTGATGTTCTCGCTCGGGTCGGTGCTGAGGTCGGCGTAGAGGCTGCGTAAATCATCGCTGCCGCCCTGGGCTTCGAGGGTCGAGCGGCGACCGAATTCAGGCAGTTTGCTGACCCGATTGACGATCCCGCCCTGACTGCCACGGCCATACAAAACAGCGGCCGGGCCTTTGAGCACTTCGATGCGTTCGATGTTGTGCAAATCGCGCACGTATTGGCTGTCGTCACGGATGCCGTCGAGGTAGAAGTCGTTGCTGGCGTCGAAACCGCGGATGCGCAGGCTGTCGAAGCGAGTGTCGGCGCCGCTGCTGACGTTGGGGATGCCGCTCAACGCGGTGCCCAGATCGTTGGTGCCGTAATCCACGACGTTCGCGGTTTTAATCGAGTCGATGGCTTGAGGAACGTAGCGCACTGGCGTGGCGGTACGGGTTGCGGTGCTGGTTTCCTTCACACGCGGGTCATCGGCTTCAACTTCGGCACTGATCGACGTCTCGGGTAAAACAGTGGCGGCGGCGCAGGCAAAACCGGCCGAGAGAAATGCAGAAAGCCCAAGGGTGACGGGCGTGAGGCGAAAGGGGGCAGGCATCTGAAGCGCATCCGAAAGGGTGGAGAAATTCGAGGGTGCGAATGGTAATGCTTGTTATTTACCTACGTTAATTATTCTTGAAAAGTTCCGCTGTTTGATTATTTCTAATTGTGTCGAGATGGCTGCAGTGGGGTCATGAGGCCATTCGACCGATTCATGAAACAGACTGAAAGCCATTCCAGCGTTTTTCAGAAACGGGCGGAGGACTAATCTGCCGGCATCTCGTTTTCCTACGCTTTTGCCGGAGTCTTCCCATGATCCTTCACTACATTTACGACCCGTTGTGCGGCTGGTGCTATGGCGCAAAACCGCTGGTGCAAGCCGCTCAGGCGGTGTTGCCAGTGATCGCCCACGGCGGCGGCATGATGACTGGCGCCAACCGCCAGACCGTCTCGCCACAACTGCGCAACTACGTGATGCCCCACGACCGTCGCATTGCCGAGTACACCGGCCAGCCGTTCGGCGAGGCGTATTTCGAAGGATTGCTGCGCGATGAGACAGCGGTGTTCGATTCCGCACCGCCGATTGCCGCGGTGCTGGCAGCCGAGCAGATCACCGGCCGAGGACTGGAGTTGCTGGGGCGTTTGCAGAGTGCTCACTACGAGGAAGGTCGACGCATTGCCGATGAAGCGGTGTTGTCAGAACTCGCGAAAGACATCGGACTGGAACCTCAAGCGTTCCAGGCTGCTTTCAAGGAAGCTGAAACCGATCGCCACATCAAGGACAGTCGAGCGTTGCTGGCCGAAGTCGGCGGTCAGGGTTTCCCGACCTTCGCCCTGGAACGCAATGGCCAATTTACCCTGATCGATATCGGCCCGTGGCTCGGCAAGCCGCAAGCGTTCGCGGCATGGCTGAGTCAGTCGCTGCCCGCACAAGGGTCATCATCGGCGCTTCAAGCCTGTGGCCTCGACGGCTGCGCCCATTGACGTCGACCAGTGATTTCTTAGACGTTTTTCGCCTATTTACAGACGATTCATGAAATTGACACATCGTTAAGGGCGCGGCTAGGATTCGCCCCACGCCTGTGGCCAACCGCCACGACTCATAAAAATAACAAAAAGGCCCGCCACGATTTCTTCGTGCGCGGGCCTTTTTGTTTGGGGTGAAAAAAGAGCGCGATAGCGCCGTTTCAGCCGTTCGACACAGTGCGTATCAACCGATCATAAGGAAAAGAACAAAATGTTGAACAAGCGAATCAGCCTGATCGCTCTGGGGATTTTGAGTGCTACACAGGTCATGGCTAACGACCAGGCCGAATCCAAGGGTTTTGTTGAAGACAGCAGCCTCAAAGTGCTGCTGCGCAATGCCTACATCAATCGCGACAAAAAAGACGGCAACGACGACCAGCGTGAATGGGGTCAGGCTGCCATCGGCACCTACACCTCGGGCTTCACCCAAGGTACCGTCGGCGTGGGCGTTGATGCCTTCGGTCTGTACGCCTTGCGTCTGGACCGTGGTAGCCACAGCGGCGGCCAAGGCATCGACTTTTTCAAGGAAGGCGACAGCGGTAACCCGGCCGGCGACCTGGCCAAAGCCGGAGGCGCGGTAAAATTCCGCGTATCCAGCACTGTCCTGACCTACGGCGACCAGATGCCAGTGCTGCCGGTGTTGAGCTATGACAACGGGCGTCTGCTGCCGGAAAGCTACACCGGCACGCTGATCACCTCCAAAGAGATCAAAGGCCTGGAGCTGAACGCCGGTCGCTTCACCGCCGAATCGCGCAAAAGCGCTGAAGGCCATGACAGCGGCGGCCTGAAGTCGATCAACGTGTTGGGCGGCAGTTACCAGTTCACCGAACAGTTCAAGGCTGCGCTGTACGCTTCCGACGTCGAAGACGTGTTGAAGAAGCAATACGTGAACGCCAACTACGTGTTCCCGATCGACAAGGATCAGTCCCTGACCCTGGACTTCAACGGCTACCGCACCAAGCTGGACGATTCCTACGTTCGCGAAAGCGGTGCGACCGGCGACGACAACAAAATCTGGAGCCTGGCCGCCACCTTCGCCACCGGCGCGCACTCATTCACGCTCGCCCACCAGCGCAGCACCGGCGACAGCAACCTGGGCTATGCCTACGGCGGCTACCAGAAGGATCAAGGTCGCGTCGGCGACGGCGGCAACACCATCTACCTGGCGAACTCCTACTGGTCCGACTTCAACGCCGAAGACGAACGCAGCTGGCAACTGGGCTACGGCCTGGACTTCAGCACCTTCGGCATTCCAGGCCTGAGCTACAACTTCGCCTACGTGCGCGGCGACAACATCACCACCTCCACCAGCGAAGGCGGCACCGAGCGCGAAATCTTCAACCAGTTCAAATACGTCGTGCAAAGCGGCCCGGCCAAAGACCTGAGCGTGAAACTGCGCAGCTCGATCCTGCGTGTCTCGCAGAAATCGAGTGAGTACAACTCCAGCGGTAACGAAGTGCGTGTGTTCGTGGATTACCCGATCAACATTTTCTGATGATCGGTTGCGCTATCGAGGCCTGATGTAAGGCTGAGAAAGGAAAAGCCCCGACTGGTTCGTAATGCTGTTCACTTAAGACATTCTTCAGTCGAGCTAAAACCTGTGGCGAGGGGATTTATCCCCGTATCGGCTGCGAAGCAGCCGTAATCCAGGCAACTTAGTCTGTCTGAAAAGACGCTGGGGCCGCTTCGCAGCCCAACGGGGCGGTGCGACGTTTCGCTAAATCCCCTCGCCACAAATGTGGACGCCGCGCTTAAGTGAACAGCATTACCGACTGGTTCGGGGCTTTTTTTTGGATGAAAGGGGGCGGCGTTGCGGGTTTTCATTGCGTGAGGGGCTCAGTGGGAATGTCCGGATTCGAAACGGTTTTGTGCATAAAGCCAGATTTATGATCGTTTTTGAGCAAGTAAAATCGTTTTTATGCGGTTGGGGTCAGTTCGACGGTGCCCAACCCCCGGAAAGCGATCTGGAGCGGATGCTGGAAGGCATTCGCATCTTTCTGAATCGTACTCAAGGGCAATCCCCAGTCATGCGCAGTGCTGTAGCAGCGTGCGCTTTCGTGTATATCCATCCGCTGGCCGACGGCAACGGCCGGGTCCATCGCTTCCTGATTAATGACATTTTGCGGCGTGATGGGGCCATTCCAGACCCGGTGATTCTTCCGATTTCAGCAGTTATCACCGACGACTCTGCTGAGCGGCGTCTTTACGACAGCGTGCTGGATCAGGTTTCAAAACCGCTCATGCAAGGCGTACGAGACCAGGTAGCATTCGCCAACACTCGTACGCAATATCCTGACGGCGTGGTCTCGAATATTGAATTCACAGGCCAGGATCAGGCCCGCCCGGTGTGGCGCTATCCGAATCTGGGGCCACACGTTGTTTTCATGTCTAACGTCATTCGCCGCACCATCACCGAACAGATGCGTGAAGAGTCGCGGTATTTGCGCAGTCACATAAGGGCCAGGCAGGCAATCAAGGAGGTCGTTGAGATGCCTGATCAACAGGCTGATCGGCTCTTGCGATCCATAGAGCAGAACGAAGGGAAGCTGAGCAACGTATTGGCAAAGGAAATGCCTGTGCTGGCAAGGCCGGATATTTGGGCCGCCATTATCGAAGCTGTGGCTCAGTCGGTTCGGGGGGAGGAGCCGATAGACAGTAGCGTGAGTGATCGATATCACCCGAATCAGCCAGTGGGTCGATGACCGACTTACGCAAAAAGCCCCGAATCAATCGTTGTTCACTTAAGCGCGGCGTCCACATTTGTGGCGAGGGGATTTATCCCCGTTGGGCTGCGAAGCGGCCCCAGTGTCTTTTCAGACAGACTAAGTTGTCTGGATTACGACTGCTTCGCAGCCGAACGGGGATAAATCCCCTCGCCACAGGCTCTAGCTCGACTGAAGAATGTCTTAAGTGAACAGCATTACGATTGATTCGGGGCTTTTTCTTGTGTGCGATTTGTTTAGGGCGCGACGTTACTGGTTCGGTTGTTACCCGGTGCATCGAGCACCTTCGCTACGTCATCGATGATCGCCTTACTCATATCCTGCAAAAAATGCGACGCCCAGGCATGCCGGTCGGTGTCACGAACCATGGCGGCGTCAGATGCGAGAAGTTTGGCGATGTGGAGCAGGTCGGAGGCGTGGGAGAGGGCCTGGATGACCGGGACGCCGGCGTTGATGCGGAACAGCGGTTGGTTGCCGTGGTAGGAGAAAGGGGTGAGGCCGATGGTTTTCAGGTCTTGGGGGTTGGTCATTGGGCACCTCCGGTTTTTGGGCGGTGGTGGGGGGTGACCATTGAAGCAGTAACGCAAATTTTGGACGGATCGATAGCGGGCATTAGCAAAAACTCCTGAATCAAAGTTAGAGCTACCACGTTCGTTATCAGGCGAATGGGTGGCAGCTATGCGCGGGCTGATAAACCGGAGATACAGGAACCCGGCAGACCCGAAGGTCTCCCACGCACAGCCGCCATTGCACGGAAATGCAGGCATAAAAAAACGCCAGCAATCGTGATTGGGGCGCTTGTGCGCCTGTATCTTACTCGGGTTATCAGGCCCGGTCGCTGAATTGGCAGCGATGACTTGACGGTAGCTTGAGGAGGGAGGGTGCGCAATCGTGGCTAGGTGATGGCGTGGGGTAAATGTTTCAGTGATTTATGGTTGGGCAATATTTATTGATCAGCCACAATATATCTAATCAAGACAATGTTTAATTGTAGCTTTGTTAGGTGGATGGAGGGCGCCCCAAAGGGCGATAAAGCTAAAGAATACATGCTGAAGTCTTTTGCACGAATTGCATATGCGTTGTTGTATTGGGTTTTGTACTATTTCTATGAAAATCAAGCCTCTATAGAGTGATCTGGACAATGTTAGTTGTTTGGGGTTTGCTCTGGATTGCGGCTTAAGTTGAGGCGTATATATTGCTAGCGATTAGTCATGTTTTCAATTTTAGGATTGCACTTGGCAGTTGAAAATTTATATCCTGTTTTTGCATCTGGAACAGCCACAATGGCATACTTATAACGTATTTGAGTAATCGAGCTTCCTGTAACATCGGTTAGGCCGCATACGCTAGGGGGGAGATGAAATGAAGAAAGTACTAATAGTTCGCGAGAAGCTTTATTAAACCAGTCGCTGGATACAATTTTCGCAGCGTAAGTAGGTATTATTATAATTGCTAATAGCAACCCAAAATATATTGAGAATAATTTAAATAATTCATATTTTAACTTTTGGCTGATAGTTCTTTTAATTGGTTCGCCCATGTATTTGGTGTTTCTTTTTGAGAGCCTTGACTGTGGAGCGATCAGCAACCAAATCCCGATTACTGTATAGGCTAACATACCAATTGCGGTTGCCACGTAGGTCCAAGCAAAAATGGACATTATGATCGTAAAACATTTTTGAGCTACCGGGAAAGCTGAGGCTTCCGCCAAAGTTATCTCGCTGATAAACATATCAGTGATCGCGCTAACAACTACAGAAACAATAAGAGTTAGGAGGGCAGTCGCTGACACAATTAGTTTTTTGTGTTTACTATAAACCTTTGAAACTTTGAAGTGCCTCCACGCTAAGATGAACGTCGAACCTAGGCAGATTACAGCTAAAGAGATGTTCCAAATTTCCGGTATAATAATCCCATCTTTCTTCATCAATATAGTGACAGGGATGACTATTAAGATAATGGTGTAAATTACTGCGGATAGTTTGATTTCAAGTTTAGTGTTGATATATGTTTTTGGGTGGATAAGTTCTTTTGGGATTTTATTTTTGTGATGTGCATATTGAAGTACAAACGAAATCGGAAGGCTTAAGATTAGAATGCTAATCACGGCTAAATAGATGTGCATGTGTGTTCAGATTTATTAATGAAATTTAATGATAGCCATTTGGCATGATTTGGTCAACAGGATCTGTGTTAGAAATTAAATAGGATCTGGTTTTTTGGTGAGAAAGGCGAGGAACGATCGGTACGACAAGCTAATAGGGAGTTCATGAATTGTTATTGGAATGATTAGTTTGTGCTGCGAGAAAATAGAAAATATCACCTGATAAGTAAGTCGCTGCAACTGTCCTGTGAGGTACTCGAAGAATACCAATAAGATAATCTGGGGGCGGTCAATTGGTTTCAGATTGAGACATTAAGTTTTTTCTTCAGAAAATAGGAGATTTTACTATGTTAACCCTCTGCGTTTAGAGCCCCCCCCTGTTTGGTCGGTACGAACCCTTGAAAACTCATTACACCACGTAACTAATGATGTTCCCGCCCCCACCTTTATCCCCTCCAGCTAACTCCCTACATTGAACTCCAACGCCGACCCATTCATTCCGAAGGGAAGGTCACTTGGAGATTCCTCATGCCTTTCGTAAGCGTACGCATCACCCGCGATGGCGTTACCTCTGAGCAGAAAGCTCAGGTGATCGCCGAAATCACTGAAACCCTGCAACGCGTCCTCAACAAGGATCCGCACCTGACCCACATCGTGATCGAAGAAGTCGATACCGATAACTGGGGCTACGCCGGCATCACCACCACCCAGTACCGCAAGCAGCTGGCTGAGGGGGAGGGGAAGTCATGACCGCGACCGTCTCCATCGATTTCATCTCCGACGTGGTGTGCCCGTGGTGCGCCTTGGGCGCAACGGCGCTGGAGCAGGCGATCGAGAACGTGGCCGGTGAAGTCGCGGTGGAACTGACCTACAAGCCCTTCGAGTTGAACCCGGACATGCCGGCAGTCGGCGAAAAAGCGGTTGAGCACTTGATGCGCAAGTATGGACGAACCGCCGAAGACGTCGCCGCCGGCAAAGCGATGCAGATCGAACGCGGCGCGGCCATCGGCTTCAAGTTTGATCTGGAGAAACGCAGCCACTTCTACAACACGTTTGATGCTCACCGGTTGTTGATGTGGGCGTTGCAGGAAGGGCGGCAAGTCGCACTGAAAAAGATCCTGCTGCGCGCTTACTTCACCGACGGCCGGAACCCGAGCGATCGCGAGACGCTGGTGGGTCTGGCTGCTGAAGCGGGACTGGATGCGGCGGCGGCTCAAGAGGTGTTGGCGTCCGGCGCGTTCGCCAAAGAAGTGCGTGAGCTTGAAGAGTTTTACCGCCAGCGCGGCATCAATTCGGTTCCGGCCATGGTGCTGAACGGTCGTCATCTGGTGTCCGGTTCGCAGTCGGTCGAGTACTACGAACAAATGTTGAGACAAATGGCGAAGGCCCCCGCCGAAGCCTGATTACTTACTTTTTCAAACCATCATTTATTAGTTGAGGTTCATCATGAGCAATTCGAAAAAAGTCATCGTCATTACTGGTGCCTCCCAAGGTCTCGGCGCAGGCATGGTCAAAGCTTTCCGTGATCTGGATTACAAAGTTGTCGCCACTTCGCGTTCGATCAAACCGTCCACCGACCCGGACATCCTCACCGTGGCCGGCGACATCGGCAACCCGGAAGTCGCCCAGCAAGTCATCCGTGAAGCCATCGAACGTTTTGGCCGAGTCGACACCCTGGTCAACAACGCCGGGATTTTCGTTGCCAAGCCGTTCACCGCGTACACCGCGGAAGACTACGCCAACGTGCTGTCGGTGAACCTGAACGGCTTCTTTTACATTACCCAACTCGCGATCAACGAGATGGAAAAACAAGGCAAAGGCCACGTCGTCAACATCACCACCAGCCTGACAGACCACGCGATTGACGGTGTGCCGTCGGTACTGGCTTCGCTGACTAAAGGTGGCTTGAACGCGGCGACCAAATCCTTGGCCATTGAATACGCCAAGCGCGGGATTCGGGTGAATGCGGTCAGCCCCGGCATCATCAAGACGCCAATGCATGGCGAGGAAACCCATGAAGCGCTGGGGAATCTGCACCCGGTTGGGCATATGGGCGAGATCAGTGATATTGCGCAGGCTGTTGTGTATCTGGACAGCGCCAACTTTGTCACTGGCGAGATCCTGCATGTGGATGGTGGGCAGAGCGCGGGTCACTAAGACCTGATCTGTCCCCAGCGCCGTCGATCAATGTCGACGGCGTTTTCATTGGAGAGCACACCATGAATGCCCACGTTCACAAGGTTTTCCTGATCACCGGGGTCAGTTCAGGCTTCGGCCTGGCTTTTTCACAAGCAGCGCTGGGGGCGGGACACACGGTGGTGGGGACGGTGCGGCGCGAAACTGAGCGTGCTGCGTTCGAAGCACTGGACGCCCATCGCGCCAAAGCGTTCGTGCTCGACGTCACCGATTTTCCGGCGATTGAGCCGCTGGTGGCCGATATTCTGCGCGAGGTGGGCCAGATCGATGTGTTGGTGAACAACGCCGGTTATGGTCATGAGGGCATCCTCGAAGAGTCACCTCTGACCGAGATGCAGCGCCAGTTCGACGTTAATGTGTTTGGCGCGGTGGCAATGATCAAGGCAGTTCTGCCCGGTATGCGTGAGCGGCGCAGCGGGCATATCGTCAACATCACCTCCATGGCCGGCTTTATCACGTTGCCAGGCATCGCCTACTACAGCGGCAGCAAATTCGCCCTCGAAGGCTTGAGTGAAGCGCTGGCCAAAGAAGTGGAAAGTCTGGGCATCCACGTGACCGCCATGGCGCCGGGCTCGTTTCGGACCGAATGGGCGGGGCGTTCGATGATCCGTTCGAGTCGCACATTGAGTGAGTACGACGCGGTGTTCGATCCGGTCCGCAAGGCGCGTGAAGAAAAAAGTGGCAAGCAGGCCGGCGATCCGCACAAAGCGGCGCAGGCATTGTTGACTCTGGTGGCTGCGCAAAAGCCGCCGGTTCATTTGTTACTGGGTAAGGATGCAGTGAGGCTGGTGCGCGAAAAGATTGCGCATCTTCAGGCGGAAATCGACGCTTGGGAGCACCTTTCGGAATCGACGGAATTCGACTGATCGAAACCCTCGGGGTATAGAAACTCAAACCCCGGGAACAACAAAGCCCTCGTATTTCTACGAGGGCTTTGTTGTCGTGCCGTATTTTTATTCGAGGAGCCATTGCGGTTGACGTTTCCAATCACTTGGAAAGCCCATTAGGCTCAAATTCGTTGATTCCAGATGGTCCATGATTTCTTCGAGACGAGGCTTCCAAAGGCTGTCTGGACTTATCAAGTCGGTTAGATACGCGAGTATCGTCAATACAATATAAAGCCGTTGCTTCGGCTGAGGTCTGTCGGCTGCTGCGTTTGGGATATTCCACTCTTTCGGAAGCGAAGGTCGAATTGAGAGTTCTCTGTTCCATAGCCGCGAGTGGTGTGCGCAGCAGTTTCGTATGAAGGTCAGGGTGTGGAGCCAAGAAGCCAATACATCGAATGGCAAGCGGAATCTGGCCGCAATAGCTTTCTTGTCGGCACTTCTGCCGATGGCATTAAAGAGGGTGGATACCGTTCCGAGGCTGAGTTCTTCAAGAATCGCCCATGCGGGCGGTAGTTCAGGAAGGGCATAGGTCGCGCCGTAGTACCGAAAATAGTTATCGCGCATACGGTTTTCGATCCTCTGTTGCTGAAGCCCATCTTCCTGTCGACCTCTTTTGATGCGATCAATCTCACGTCCGAATTTTTTTCGTTCTTTGCTCAACTGCTCGCGAAGGGGACGTAGTAGCTCGCAATGCGAGTAGGACGAGGAGAATACGGAAGCATCAGCAATCCAATCGGGTCCATATTTGGGGCACATGTGGTTACTGATGGTTGCTCGTATGGCGACTTCGACCCGCTCAATGGCATCCATGGTTATGCGCCGCAAAGAGCCATCGAACCGATAAATGTCGACTACCGCTTTCAGGGTGCTATCCGACTTGAAGGTGTGATCCGGCCCTTGTTCCTGAAAGGGACGCATATAGGGGCTCAGACGAAACAGCGTGACCACTTCGAGGAAGCGCATGGCCCTGTCGTCGTTGGCGACTTGTAGGCCTCGTTGCTTTAGCAGTTCCAATTGCTGTTCTACGCTGAGAGCCGGTTTGTCAAAGGGCCTCATGTAGCTTTTCTCCAGGCAAAAAAAACCCGCACGATTTGAGCTTGCTGACTGAGTCAACCTAGGCTTGGCGGGTGTGTTGGGGTGCATTATAGGTAGACGTGAGAGCCCGTCAACGTTGCACTGACGTGAAATTGTAACGGGTGGGCGTACAGGCACCGTCGAGGACAATGGTCTTGTCGCGGCAATCTGGCGACGTCCAGGGAGTTGATTTCCACACCCCAGAAACAACAAAGCCCTCATATTTCTACGAGGGCTTCGTTTTGTATGGTGCGGCACCAGACGAACGGTAGCTTTCTGCGGGGCTAGGTTTTCTGCGGGTCTGGAACTCGGTGGAAAATTTGGCGTACCCCGATAGGTAACTATAAATAAATCAGCTAGTTATGGCGTTCGGTGGAATCGAACTCGGGATTTTTTAGATGTCAGCACGTTGTCGGTCTGCAAGTAATTCAGAGCCGCATACGGAATGGTAAACCTCCCGAATTCGAACATTGTTGATCATCCCCTCCGTCGAGAATAGGTAGGAATCCGCCAAAAGCTGCCGTGGCGACAGGCAGCAGACGGCCAGGAGCGGACAATGGCTGTTTCCAGGGATTCAGGGGCGATTCACTTACTCTCAATTGCCGGGGCAAAAATCAGCAATCAGCCTTGGGTCAATTTGCAATCGGCAGGGGACGGTTGCCAATCAGCGCCAACACTACAACAGAAGAAAGCGTTCTCAGACGCGGTATATCCAGTAAACTTGGCGTCAATCTAGCGCCTGAGAGCGCCTGGGTTATACAGAAGGAAACCGCCATGCTTGAACTCGAACCGCTGTGCTTCTCGTCCGACTGCCCTAGCCGAGCTTTATTCGACCAGATCGCTGATAAATGGTCGATGATGGTGTTAGCCGTGCTTGATGACGGTCCGCAACGCTTCAACGCGATCCGTCGTCGCCTGCAAGGCGTCACCCAAAAAGCGCTCACTCAATGTCTCCGTCGGCTGGAGCGCAACGGCCTGGTATCGCGCGAGGTGATTTCGCTTTCGCCAGTCGCGGTGCAGTATCGAGTCACGCCGCTGGGCCGCACGCTGCAACAACCTTTTCGGGCACTGCATGAATGGACGCTCGCCAAGCTGCCGGAGGTTGATGCTGCCCGGCAGAAGTTCGACGCCGCTGCAATCGGAACGACAAGTACGTAGGGAAGGCTGCTTCACTCGATTACATAAACGCGTTGTCGGCCGCCCATGCTGCGCTTCGGGACTTGTCATCCGATGTCTTAAGAAACACCGAAGATCTCAATGGAACCAGTGCGACCTGGTAAGCATGGAACTCTGCTAACACTTTTTGTTGTTGGCAGTGCGCTAGTTTTTGCCTTTCATGCGCGGGCAGTCAATCTCGGTACCTACTTCAACCGAATCTTCACATCGATTGCTCAGGCTTGTTCGATCATGAACGCAGAGCGCCACTGCTCTTGCGCGCGAGGCCCCTGTATACGGCTCGACAGCCCATACGCCGCCGACTATTTCCTGACGGCAGGTATCCTCAAACCTACTAGGTCTACGAACAGTGCCTAATTGACGCTAGGTTTATTATTGATACCTTGTCAATTGTCCTCACTTGAGGGAAGCGGTCCGAACCGGACCCTTCGTTCGCCACTCTTGCCGGCGGCTTGCAGCCAGCCAATCGAGCATCCGACAGAAGCATTTCTTTGGTCGAGCCGCACTTGAGAAATCGTTAAGCACGGGCGGACATTCAATAAAATTTATTCTGAGGAAAGTATGGAAAATTTTAAGCTTCTAACCCCCTTAAACAACGAAGAGCTCACCTTCAAAAATCGGGTGTTCATGGCGCCGATGACAAGAGGTCGATCCAAGGATCAGGTGGCCAACGAATTGACTGCGACCTATTACGCACAGCGCGCATCGGCGGGCCTTATTTTTACGGAAGGCACCCAGATCAGCGCCCAGGCCGTCGGTTGGACGAATACCCCAGGGATCTATACTCCTGAACAGATTGCGGGCTGGAAGAAGGTAACTCAGGCAGTTCATGAAGCCGGTGGTCTCATTTTCGCCCAGCTCTGGCATACGGGTAGAGCATCTCATCCTGATTTTCATGGTGGAGAACTCCCGGTCGCGCCATCGTCAGTTCCCTTCAATAGCCAGGCGTTCACGCCAGAAGGCATCAAACCCTCGGTGACCCCACGCGAACTGACCATTGATGAAATCAAGTCCACTATTGCGGACTACGAAAAAGCTGCACAGGCCGCGAAAGATGCGGGATTTGATGGTGTAGAAGTACACGGTGCCAATGGTTATCTGCCCGCGCAGTTTCTGGAAGACGGCTCAAACAAACGCACCGACGAGTATGGCGGTACCATTGAGAAGCGGGCGAAGTTCTTGCTTGAAGCCACTGACGCTGCGATCAAGGTCTTCGGGCCGGCCCGTATCTCGGTCAGGCTGTCGCCGCGCATTCCGTACAATGACATGGGCGACTCCAATCTCGAGCAGACCTACATGTACGCGGTAGAAGCGCTGGAAAAGAGAAACGTTGGAATTCTGCATTTCATGGAACCGGGGACTCTGCCGGAAGGCGCGAAACCCTTGGCGCCCGGGGCTCGCAAGCGGTTCTCAGGGATTTTCGTGTTGAATGTTGGTTATGATCGGAAGTCTGCGGAACAGGCTCTGCAAACCGACCTGGCCGATGCAGTCACATTTGGCACGCTGTTCATCAGCAACCCTGATCTGCCGGAACGCTTCTTCCTTGATGCGCCGCTGGCTACTGCGGATGCCTCCACTTTTTACAGTGGTTCGGAAGAGGGCTATACCGACTACCCGCCGCTGGCCTAGGGGGCGACGAGGTTTAGCTGGGCAATAGCGGTGAACTATCTGGTCGATACCGCGCATGGCGCAATCATAAATGTCAAACCAACGCCGGCTCATCGAACGGCTGAGGTAGAGAGCACCAAATGATTCGTCCCTACTCCAGCCTAACCGATCGGCAGAAGTCGGCCCAAGCTGTGTAAAAACGGATGCACCGTTTTGAAGTCTGCGTTGCTATGTTAAATCTGCCAGCGCCTAGCTGGTCGGACAGGCCTAAAATTTGCGTAGGAGCGCGATTTTCGTTCTGGCGCCGACCGTCATACCTGCTCTAAAACGTTTTTACACAGCCTCGGTCGAAAACGGCCATTCACGAATGGCTGCTTCTGGCCGATTCTGTTGAAAAAGTAACTCCCCTGCCCGGCCTGCGGCAAAATCTCTACATTGGCCAGCAGGGAAGCACACAGCATGATGGGGCAGTTATCGAGTGGGCAGGAACGGCTGTTTTACTCGTTCCACCTTAAAGATCACATCCCAGCCAATCACCTTCTGCGCAGCATTGATAGGTGTCTCGAACCGCGCATGTCTGCGCTCTTACACAACTTCACCCTGGAGCGTTTCAATCGCGACCCGTTCGGATGTGCATGCGTACAGAAACTGTACGCGGATTGGCATCATGAACCAGTGCCTTCAGCGCCCGTAGTGTGCCCCGGTAACGATAGTGACGCTGTTACGCGAGGTGTTCCTTGAACCAGTCCAGCGCGGCGGTACATGATTGATCGAATCTGGTGATGTACGGATCGAAGTGGCCGCCGGGGATCGTCACGAGGCGCTTCGGCTCAAGGGCGCGTTCGTAGGCGACCAGCTCAAGATCGGTCAGCGTGATCGTGTCCTGCAGCGCGACGATCAGCAGCAGCGGCGTGGGGGACACGCGCGCAATCCACGTGCCCGGTTCGTACATGCGCGCAGCGCGCGTCGAGCGCACCGTGACGCTGTTCTCCCAGGCGCCGTCGGGTACGGGCTGCAGATAGAACTCAATGGCTTCCTTGGTGCGGTACGAAGCAGGGACGGCCGGATCAGCGCTGACGATTATCTGTCTACGCGGCGGCTCGCCGTGTGCTTGCGCGCGCTCGTCCGCCGTGAAGGCATCCTCGATGGCGGCGACAGCATCGGGCGGAATGCGGCGCAGTCCTTGCTCGAAGCCGCTGATCGTCGGCACCTGCGCGACGACCGCACGCAAGCGGCGTTCGGTTGCGCCAAGCACGAGTGCGTGACCGCCGGAATAGCTCGTGCCCCATAAGCCGATGCGCTTCGCGTCGACGGCATCCTGGTCTTCCAGGAAACTGATCGCGCGCCGCCAATCAGCGATCTGACACCATGGGTCGATATCCTGGCGCGGCGTGCCTTCGCTGGCGCCGAAGTTGCGGTGATCGTGCAGGAGGACGACAAAGCCGTTGGAGGCAAATTTCTCAGCGAATGGCTCCAGGCCGTGCTCCTTCACGCCGGCATAACCATGCGCCATCGTGATGGCAGGATAGGGGGCGGTGCCGCCGGTGGGAATATAGAGCCAGCCGCGCAGCGTGACGCCGCCCTCGGCTTCGAACGCGATATCGGTACGTCGAAACATGGAAGTTCTCCTTGTAGAAAGAGGTCAGGCGGCGCCGTAAACCCTATGCGCAGTGGCAGTTCATGCCTTCCACCCTTTTGCCTCGGTCACTCGATACCAGGTCAATTGCCTGGTCGCTCAAGCGTGAAGAGCTGCTCCGCGCCGATTTCGAAATAGTCGGCCGGCCCACCTCCGCGCAGGATCGGGCGCGCCTGCGCAGTCTGATACACGCCGTCTTTGATCAGTTGCTGATCAATGTGGATCGCTACTACTTCGCCCAACACCAGCCACGCCGGGAGCGCCGCACCGCCTTGCGCCTCAAGCTGCACGATCTGGGTGACCACGCACTCGAACTGCACCGGGCTAGCCGCAACGCGCGATGGCCGTACTTTTGCGGAGGGCAGCGTCTCCAGCTTGGCCAACTCGAATTCATCGACGTCCGCTGGTGCCATCGCCGCAGAGGCGTTCATCGCCTCGGCGAGTTCTCGCGTCGCCAGATTCCATACGAATTCGCCGGTCGCACGCGCATTGGCGAGCGAGTCCTTCGCGCCAAGCGAGCAAAAGCCGATAATCGGCGGTTTGTAGCTGAATAGGTTAAAAAAACTGTAGGGAGCAAGGTTACGTACGCCGTCGTTGGAGACAGTACTGATCCAGCCGATCGGGCGCGGAGCGACGATGGCGTTGAGCGGATCGTGCCGCAGGGAATGTCCCTGTGCCGGCTCGTAGAAATGCCAATTGGTCATAGCCTACCTCTTTGGGGACGAGCGCAAGGACTGCCGCCTACAGTGCCTGCAGCTCGGTGCGCGTGCGCAACACCATGGTCGAAGTGATAGCTGCATACATCCCGATACCCGTCCAGAACATGGTGTCGGATCGGAGCCGCATGAGCCCCACACCTGAGAAACGAACGAGACATTGGTTTCGAGTCAGTTTCGCTGCCCCATTTCCAAGAACCGGGCAGCTTCGTCCTTTTACCTGTTTACCCAAGGCATGGAGAGGTCAATGTCAGAGACCAGCTTGCCACCGCCAAAGCTCATGCTCTCCAAGGGAACGGCATACATGATCAGGCTGATATCGTCCTGACTGACGCCCGCCTTTTCTACCGCGTAACGGGTGACCAACTCCGCGAGCTTGCGTTTTTGCTCCACTGTCCTGCTCGTGCCTATCGTTACCGTTACGACCATGCGCTTGTCAGATCTCTTCATGTCAGGAAAAGTCGGATGGATGAAAAGCTCATCGTCCTTGTGCTCACTGATGATGACGAAACGGTCATCCTTGGGCGTATCCATGGCTTCATGAAGAGCGAGATTCAAGGCATCCGCCAGCGCGCGTTTCTCTTCGCTAGAGAATTTTTGGGCCGGAATGTGGGCGTGGAATATTGGCATGAGTGTTTCCTCGGTGGTGTTGTTGAGGTCAAATGAGGCGATGAAGTGCGTTTCGATGTATGCGTTGCCCCAGCTGCCTCGGCAACCCTAGCTTTCATATCCCGGAGGAACCGAGAAAATCTCCGCCTCTGGTGGCGGCATGTCAGCAGCGCCGTTTGGGTAGAGTGCCTGTGCCGCCGCCACCGTATTAAGAGACTCGCGAAGCAACTTGATTTTGCCGCCCTCGACAACGAGGTATCCCGTGAACAAGTGATGGATGAGACGTCCGGTCGACGCCGCGCGCGCTTCCGACAGATATTCGGCGTACACCTGATCCTTCGTGTCGATCAGCACCGTGGTATTTTCGGGTTTGAAGCTGAAGCCGGGATAAAGGTTGCCGCCGACAAAATCATAGAGTTTCGCGATGGCTTCGCGCCCCTGATGGCGGGTCGGAATACCGAGCGAATGGAGGAATGGGAGTTCCAGCACGCCGTCCTCGGCGAACAGCTCAGCACATTTCTTGCCGTCGGGAACAACGGCAAGAAGGTCTAACAGCAATGTTTTTGCATCAGTCATGGTCATTTTCCTCAGGAAAAATTGGCGGCCGCCGCCAAGGGCGGCGCAGTAGGATCAGTTCGGAAAGCTATCGCCAAACATCGGGAGCCCACTTTTCGAACCGTCGCGCGTGGCCTCGTCTTGGATAACATCCCAGTGTTCGGCGAGCTGGCCGTTTTCGATACGAACTATGTCGACCACGATCCAGTTTGTCGGGGCGCCGAATCCTGAGAAGCGGCCATGAAGTACGACATAATCGCCCGAGGCCACGGCCAGCCCATTTTCGTAGCGAAACTCGGCGGGCGCTGCCTTGACGAGATCAAACAGGCCTTCGCGACCGGGCGCGATATAGGCGCTGTGCTGGATATAGTCGGGCGACCAGAAGCGTTCGGCCGCGGCATAGTCGCGCTTGTTGAAAAGCGTATCAAACGCTTCCAGCACGAAATTCCTGTTTCTCTCTTCGGTGCTCATTGGTTTGTCCTCTCTTCGTTATCTGTTGGGTTGAGGAGAGAGTAGGCGGATTAAATTTCGCCATCTCCCACGGCCGTGTGGTGGGGGTATGTTGGTCCGTACAACTGTAATGATCTTCAGCGAAACGCCAGCTCATCGTGCCATGTCGCTGTTACCGTCATTTCGGCCATACGCAGCACCGAATTGCCACTGTTACCCGTGTTGAAAAGCCCAGATGTTCGACTCTTTCTGAGCTTGCAAAGTGCAAGTGGTTGAATAATATTCGCGCTGCTTGCATAGTGCAAGTGGAAATTTAAGGAGAACAGCAGTGCAGCAAACAAGACGATCGGGCTGCCCGATCAACCTGACGCTTGAGCAGATCGGCGACCGCTGGAGCCTGATTGTTATCCGCGATGTTATGTTCGAGAACAGACGCAGTTATGGCGCCTTGCTGGAGCAAAACCAGGAAGGCATAGCCACGAACATCCTCGCAAGTCGGCTGAAGCACTTGGCCGCGTCTGGGCTGTTGACACGATGTCCGGATCCGAAACATCAGCAGAAAGGAATTTACAGCCTCACGGAAGCGGCAATACAGCTTGTACCTCTGCTCGCACATATGGCTGCCTGGGGCGTTCGGCATACGCATCCGAGCAAGGAAGCGTCTTTGCGCGCGGAGGTGCTGGAAAAGGGCGGCCCTTCACTTTGGAGTGCCTTGATGGATGAACTACGTTACCTGCATCTCGGTGCACCTCGTCCGGTGCGCTCAGTATTGGGCGAGCTCCGGACCGACGACGAGCAGGCAATCGCTACTTAGTACCAATCTTTTGCGTCATGACATCCACCATGGGGTGCAAAGTGTTGGCGCTGATAAGATTTTGACCCCTGTTGAACTGCCAGGATTTTCCTAAGCGATGAGTGAGTAATTGCATGGTCAGCAAATAGTAATAGCGCGTCGATTGAGTGTGCTGGTTTAGATGGTGGTTCAAAAACCACGCAAGGTGTTTTCTCTGCCAAGTCCATGGATTGTCGCGTTGCCAGCGCTCAGCGATCGCTGTTTGGATGGCCTTCGCCTGGCGCAGGTGGCGTTGGCGCGTGGTATGAGACCCGGTCAGGACGCCCGTCAGGAACAGATCCATATCGAATACCGTGCTCATGCGAGACCACCAATGTAAGCGGCCACCACGACGATACGGTTGTGCCCCAGCTCATAGCTGATTTGTACTCGGGCTTCCTGATCGAGACGTCGGTCGAGTTGATAGCAATGGCCACCGTTGATGGGGGCAGGATGGTGGGTGATTTGCTCATAGCGTTCGCACGCATAGGCTGCCCGCAATTCGTGGAAGCCTTTGAGGTTGTACTGATGGAGGATGTCCCGTGCAGGACGGACGATTCCCCGTTGGAAATCGAGGTAGGTTTCGTTCGGTGCAAGTAGGTTGCGGCTACCATCGGGTGAGACCTGTTCGGCGAATCTCAGCGCCTCGCGAATATGATCATCCGCCCTGATCCAGCGAGGTGCCGAGGCACCTGAGCGGCCCCCCTTGGTGCCATCCTGGATGTTGATCTTGCCGTATTGTTCGGCCTCACGTTTTAAGCGCGGAAGGTCGGCCAAAATGGCCTCACGTAAGCGCATGCCGGTGGCTCGCGCTAACTGAGCGATGGCCGCGGCACGCGGCTGCTGGTGTGCGCAAAGCACCTCTACGACCCTCTTCACATGTTCGCGGTCTTGGCCTTGCGGCACCGAACGACGAACACTGGTGCGCCGCATTCCTAGCGCCTTGCTCGGACTCGGTACTTTCACATACTGATCACCGCGAAGCGCTGCAAGGGTCCGATTGACGCTGGACAATCGGTTTTGCGCAGTGGTGATGGCGAGATCGCTGCGCTCAACCAGGTGACGCAGATGCTCCGCGTAATCCAGCAGGGTCTGCCGATCAATCTGCCGTGCGTCATTAATTCCCGGGCCATCCTCCGACCGACACCAGCGTACAAACGCCAGCCAACGATCACTGTGTGCTTTGACCGTCCCGTAATGCCCGCCGCCAAACAGATCGCGTAGCGCCTGTGGCCCGGCATAACTCAGTTGCCGGCCATAGCCAAAATTGCGCCCGTCACGTTTACCTACCAGTGCCATGATCAAATTCCTGTCGAAGCCAAATCTTTGAAGCTTTCCCCACGTCATCCCGCCAAGAATGTTGAGTGTTATCAGGGATCAAGGCCCCTGCGACCTGTGAGGGTTGTCCACTAACGCGGGACTGGCGGCTCTTTACGACCGGGAGCTTGGGCATCTCATGATCTGGCCTCCTGAGCACTTCCGAGGAAGTGGGCGGGTGGAGGCTGCACTGGTTGACGAGACCAGCACCGCGAGATCCTGAGTCGGGTGAAGGCAGTGATGCGATGACCGGGGCATGCCTGACTGTCAGTCAGGTGCGGTCCATTCCGTGGGCTGCGGCACCATCATCTGCATCGCTGTTGCCGGTGACTTCGGTGTTTGTCACGCCGATTGTCACGAGGGGGAATGCCGCAAAGCCTTGTACGAGTTGGGCTGCAGCAGCGGTAGGAGCGCCCGTCTCTTTCCGGAAGAAAGAGACGGGCGCAGGTTGGCGCAATGAAATGGCCAAGCGGATAGGTTGCTGCAGGGCAGCTATAAAGGGGGATGAGTTGCCGCAGTGGCACTCTGGTAGAAGTAGGCATCCATCACATCGCTGTGACCGTGCGAGCCGCCAGACGCTAATCGCACTTTGGGAGAACCACCACGTGGCGTAGCCTTAAAGGTTCTGGCTACCTGGGTTGCTGTCAACGACAGCGCTTTGCCCGATCTTTTCTACGCCTGTGGATAATTTGGGTCAAGGCTCGAATTTTCGGGAACTCTGCGGCTGTGGATGAAATTATCCACCGGTGGAAATCTATGGTTTTCCACAGATAATTTGCGTGGGCTTTAGATTTTTTACATGAGGTCCATCCAAGCAGGGCGGCTTTGCAGCCCCGCTTGGATGGACCCGCGTGGAAGGCGGACTGCGGTGATCTTATTGGCTTACCCACGTTTGGATGCGCCACGGTTATTTTGTAGGGCGGTAATGTTGTCGCCGACCGGGTGAGCGAATTCGTGGGGCGTCACATGCCCATGGCGGTTGGCGTCGATGTAGTTACTCCACCACGCCATGATCAGCCTGCGCTGTTCGAGGAATTCGGCCTTGTGGATATACGCGGCGCGCACGCGGTTGCGTTCCTTGTGGCTCATTTGTCTTTCGATGGCTGCGTCGGTCCATAACCCGGACTCCAGTAGGGCGCTACAGGCCATGGTCCTGAAGCCGTGGCCGCACACGTCCTTGCTGGTGTCATAGCCGACGTTGCGGAGCATGGTGTTCACCGTGTTCTCGGACATGGGCTTCCAGTACTTGTGGTCGCCCGGTAGCACTAACTCTGAAAAGCGACTGAGGCTGCGCAGGCGCTCCAGTATTTCGATGACCTGCGGCGATAGCGGAACCATTTGAATGTCGCCGTTCATCTTGGTCCCGCGTGTGGAGTTGCGTACCCCTTCAATCGGTGCGCGCGTATCGGGGATTTCCCACATGGCGCGTTGGAAGTCGAACTCACTCCATCGAGCGAAGCGCAGTTCGCTGGAGCGGACGAATACATGTAGCGTGAGCAGGACGGCAAGGCGCGTCAGCTCGCGGCCGTTGTAGTTGTCGATACGGTGTAGCAGTTCGGGTAGGCGGTTGAGGGAAAGGGCCGGGCGATGGACTGTGCGCGGCGCGTGAATCGAGCCTGCCAGATCCAGTGCAGGATTCATGGTGATCTGCCGAGCCCTTTTGGCCCCGCGCATGATGGTGGATAAGTAGTTCTGTACCCTTAACGCCACATCCATGGTGCCGCGTTCCTTAATGCGCTGGGTGATCTCTAGCAGGTCGTGGGTATCGAGTTCAGCGATGGGTCGTTGGCCGATTAGCGGGAAGACGTGGGTGCGCAGTCGGCTCATTACGGTTTTCGCGTGGCCTTCGGTCCAGCGGCGGGACATATCAGCGTGCCACTCCAGGGCGACGGTTTCGAAAAGCAGTGCCGCCCGCTGGGCTACGATCTTGGCCTTCTTCTTTTCTTCCATTGGGTCGAGGTTGTCGAGCAGCAGCGCCTTGGCTTCGTCTCGCTTACGTCGTGCGACGGAAAGGGTAACGATGGGGTAATTGCCGATGATGAGCGTACCTTCCTTGCCGCTGGGCTTGGTGTACTTCAAGCGCCAGGTCTTCACGCCATTGGGTTTGACGAAAAGGTACATGCCGCCACCGTCGAACAGTTTGTAGGCGCGCTCGCGGGTTTTGGCCGTGCGGCATTGCAGGTCGCTGAGAGGGATCGCTAGACGTGGCATAGGGGTACGCGCTCCTGACCGGAAAATCGCAGTACCCCTAACATACCCTCGGGGAAGGGGGATTTTGTTGGATCCCGACAGAGGGTTCTGGAACGAAAAAACCCGCCAAAGGGCGGGTTTTCGGGGCTTCCAGAGCATTCAGTAGAATGCAATGGAGCCTAATGTGGTGCCGGCACCAGGAGTCGAACCCGGGACCTACTGATTACAAGTCAGTTGCTCTACCAACTGAGCTATACCGGCGTGTTGGGCGACGATTATAGCGATTGGGTTGGTTCTGTAAACCCCTGAATTCAGACTATTTTTGCGCAGGCGTCAGGCCCGCCCCGCGGACGCTTCTGCGGGGCCGGCCAATGCGATTGCTTTAAAGCGTTACACGCCGTTTTTAACCGCGTTGATCAGGTCCTGACTCAGCACCTGCGCGGGCGCCACTTGCACGCTTTGGGTGTAGAACGGCGGCAGGTTCTGGGCCAGTGTCGACAAGGCTTGCGGGGTGGTATTACCCGGCAGCAACACGTATTGCAGGTTGGACGGATAGCTCTGCGGCACGGGGCCTTCCATGGTCGAGCCGTACGCGCCGAAGGTCATCACGGCCTGCGGGGTGGTGGGGTCGGGGGCGTAGAGGAAGACGAAGGTGCCGTACTTCGGATGGGTCAGGTATTGGCCGGCCTCGGCGCGCACGACGGGGTCGGGGTCGTTCATCAGGGTCCAGCGCAGGACCGCGTAGTTGCGGGTGGTTTCCATGAACGCTGTGCGAATCGGCGACTGGTTCTCGACGCCTCCCAGGCACACCAGCAGGTTGCCGAACGGGTCGATGAGTGCCACTGAGTTGAACACCGGGCTGTGCTGCGCGGTTTGTAACAGTGGTGGTGCGAGTTCTGCGCCGGGGTCACGCGGGTTCGTCGATTGCACGGTCAGCGCAAACGGGCTGAGCGCAGTCAGTGCCTGGCGGACTTTGCTGTTGGCCGGGAGGTTTGCCGGGTTTTGCAGTTGATCCGGTGGCAAACCGCTGTTGTTGCTGGCCTCGCGCACGGTGTTGACGCTGGCGGAGAAAATCGAGCTGGTGAGGAAGTAAGCCGCCGAGTCGATGGTCTGGCCAGCAAAAACCGGACTGGTCGAGCCCTGATAGGCCCGGCTGACCGGCGCCGCAATCGCGTAGTAACCCCAGGTGGCCTGCGCCTGTTGGCGGATCTGCGGCGGCAGCGACGGAAAGGTGAACTGGCTGTTGTAGTTGATGCCTGCGTAGTCATCGATCGCACTGACGGCGACGTTAAATCCTGCAGTCAGCAGCGAACCGGCGCACATGGCACACGGGTCTAGCGTGGTGACGACGGTCAACTGATTGGGCGGTGGCAGGTTCAATGGCGCGACGTTTTCGTAGTACCAGTCCACCAATTGCCGCTCGCCGTGGGCGGTCGGGTCATGAGGTAGAAAGTACGTGGTGCCGTTGCCGGGGAAAGGCATCAGCACGTTGTTGTGCAGCGCGGCGATGACCTCGCCTGTTGCGTTGTTGATGATGGCGCCGCCCACCGCGAAGGTTTGCTGCAGCGCAGCATCAATGGCTTGGTTGGCGACGGTATCGACGGCTTCCTGCGCACTGTTCAATGTGCTCATGATTTTCCCAGCTCCTTGCTGTTTGAACGCCAGGAAAATCTGGCGTTTGGCAAAGATAGTTGAGGTTTCGCAGGTCGTTATGTTGTTTTGCCTTAATGCTTATGCACAACGGGATCTGTACCGCACCTGCTTAGAGGCAAATTTGTGGACCCGTTCTCATTTGCTCGCAAATACCTGTTTTGCCGCTTTTTTTACAGGTGTACGAAAATTGAACAGTTGTGTTTCTAGCCCGAAACAGCCGTATATATTGGATCCACGATAATTTCATCAACAGAGTTATCCACAGGTTGAGGCGTTTTAAGGGCGCTCAGCGAGGATCAGGAAATTACGCGGGGTGAGCGTGCTTTCGCAGAAGGTGCCGAGGCGAACCGCATACCCTTGCTCGGAGAGGAAAAGGGCTCGATCAAGTACCAGCCACAGCTCCAGCGGGCGTCGGAAAAGTCCGCGCACTAGCTCCAGATTGCGTACTTCAGCCAGTCGCTGCCAACCGGTAGCTTCGAGTGCTGCCCAATCTTGCGGTCCGGTTGTGGATAACTCCTTGAGCGCGGCCAAATGATGGCAGTAATCGGCAAAGGATTTATCCAGCCAGGCACTGGGGAGGGAAGGGGTGGGCAGGTACTCGTCAACGCCGCGCAGTTGCCGTTGTAGCAGGTCGAAGGCCAGGCGCCGGGCCATGGAGGTGTCACGCTGACGTCGGACGCGAGCGCCGGCAGTGACGGTTTCGTTCATCGGCAGCGAGAGATCTTCGAGCGACAGTTGTAGGTCGGATCGCATGCCCGCAGAGGAAAGCGTCTGATACTCGCTCACGCTGATCCGGTTGTAGCAGCAGGGGGCGATGGCCAGCTGCTTGCAACCGGTGGCGCTCGCGAGTTGCATTAGCCGCACATGAAGATCACCGCAGGCGTGCAGCGCTACTGGCGTGTGGTCAGCCTTCAATAAAGAGGCCGCCCCCGGCGCGAGCACGTCTTGCTCGACGTGAAGGGCATGCAAATGATGACGCTGACTGAGTGCCTGGCCACTGATGACCAATGCTTGGTCATATTCCAGGCAAGTGAGGTGCTGACCGGTTTGTAACAGGCGTCGCCCCAGATGTCCTTTGCCTGAACACCAATCCAGCCAATGTTTCGGCGACTCAGAAAATTCCAGTCGACTGGCAAACGCCTCGATCTGCTGCCACTTGCGCCCCGGCACATCGACATTCAGCCGATGGCCAGCGGCTTCGAGTGCATCAGGCGGCAATTCACCTACAGCGCTCAGCTCAAGGGAAAACGCCGCCAGTGAAGCGAATGGCTCCGGCGCCTCCAGAAGAGCGGGTTGGTTATGAGCATTTTCCGCATCGTCCAATGACCTGCCGCGTAGCCATACAGACAACTCGGGGTAGGACGCTTCCCACGGAAGCCGCAGATGAGTGAACGGACGAGGCTTCCATAACGCCTGATACTCGATCAGAAAAGCATCCAGCGCCGTGAAGCGGGCGAGTAGGGCCTCGCCCGTCAGCACGTGGGAATCAACGCCCTTGGCAGGCATCGACGCGCAGCCAGCGCTCCAATTGACGGAACGCCTGCACCAGTACAAACGACATCACCAGATAGAACACGCCAGCCGTGAAGAACATATCCACTGTCAGGTAGTTGCGGGCAATGATTGTACGGGCCATGCCGGTGAGCTCCAGCAGGGTGACGGTGCTCGCCAGAGAGCTGGCCTTGAGCATCAGGATCACTTCGTTGCTGTAAGCCGGGAGGCCGATCCGTGCTGCTCGCGGAAGGATGATGTAAAACAACGCCTTCGTCCGGGACATGCCCAAGGCGCGTGCGGCTTCTATCTCACCGGGCGGGATCGCCTGGATCGCGCCACGCAAAATCTCCGCGATGTAGGCGGCTGTGTGTAACGTCATGGTGGCCGTGGCGCACCAGAACGGATCTCGCAGGTACTTCCACATGAAGCTGTCGCGCACAGCGTCGAATTGCGCCAGACCGTAATAGACCAGGAACAGCTGCACCAACAGCGGTGTGCCACGAAAGAAAAAGATGTAGGCGTAGGGGAACGCACGGATATACCAAAGCTTGGAAGAGCGCGCGATGCCCAACGGAATGGCCAGCAGAAGGCCGAGTACGACGGCGATACCGACCAGTTCCAGCGTCAGGGTGGCACCCTGGATAAACTTTGGCAGCCACTTGTAGATGACTTCCCATTCCATTACGTCGTCCTCACAAAGCCACGGGCGGCGCGTTTTTCCATATAGTGCATGCCAGTCATGGCGAGCACTGTCAGGCCCAGATACATGAAGGCCGCAACCATAAAGAACGTGAACGGGTGTTTGGCGAAGGTCACGGCGTTCTGTGCGTGACGCATGATTTCTTCCAGGCCGATCACTGATACCAGGGCTGTGTCTTTCATCAGGATCATGAACAAATTACTCAAGCCTGGCAGGGCGATCCGCCACATCTGCGGCATGATCAGCCGAGTGAAGATGCGCCATTTCGACAGGCCCAATGCCATGCCGGCTTCACGGTGGCCCTTGGGGATCGCGAGGATTGCGCCGCGAAACACTTCCGTTGCATAGGCGCCGAAGCACAAGCCGAGCGCAACCACGCCAGCGACAAAGGGGCTCAGGGCCAAATCGGGGTGCCCGAAGAGATCGCCCAGTGCATTCATCATGTTGACGGTGCCCAGGTATATCAACAGCACCCACAGCAGTTCCGGGACACCGCGCACGATGGTCGAGTAGGTTTCGCCAAGCCATTGCAGCGGCTTGTACGGGGAAGTCTTGGCCAAAGCACCGAGCAGACCGAGCACCAGCCCCAGGCACAAGGCCGAGAGTGCCAGTTTCACAGTCATCAGCGCGCCAGCGGCGAGCGCCGGGCCGAATCCGTAGAGATCGATAGTCATGGATTTCTTTTCAAATCACGCAGGCAATACCAAGGACTGGCGCCGTCAAATAACGGCACCGGCCCGGCAGGTCAGAATCAATAGATGCTGAACGGGAAGTACTTGTCGTTGATCTTTTTGTAGGTGCCATCAGCGACGATTTCTTTCAGTGCGGCGTTCAGCTTCGTACGAATCTCATCGCCTTTACGTACAGCGATACCGATCTTGTCGCTTTCTTCCACCGGGTCGCCTTTGAACTCATAAGCACGGCCGGCGTCGCTTTTCAGCCACTCGTAGTTGACGTACTTGTCCGCCAGGATGCCGTCCAGACGACCGGAGGTCAGGTCGAGGTAGGCGTTTTCCTGGGTGTCGTAGAGTTTGATTTCAACGCCTTCCATGTTGTCTTCCAGCCAGGTGCCAGCGAGGGTCGCACGTTGTGCACCGATCACTTTGCCTTGCAGGGAATCCTTGTCGGTTTTGAAGTCGACGTTTTTCGGCGCGATGAATTGCAGCTTGTTGGAGTAGTACGGGTCGGTGAAGTCCACCGCTTGTTTGCGCTCGTCGGTGATCGACATCGAGGAGATCAGGAAGTCGAACTTCTTGGCGTTCAGGGCCGGAATGATGCCGTCCCAGTCGGACGTAACCACGGTACATTCGACTTTCATCTTGGCGCACAGGGCGTCGCCGATTTCTTTGTCGAAGCCGACGACATTGCCACTGGCATCTTTGTTGTTGAACGGTGGGTAGGCCGCTTCGATGCCCATCTTCAAGGTCTCGGCGGCGGCACCGGCGCTGAAGGCCAGGGTGACGGCAGCAGCCAGGAAGATCTTTTTGTAGTTCTGCATGCGGGTAGCTCCGTTAGCGGTTGCTGGACATGAATTGTTTGCAGCGCGCCGAAAGCGGGTTTTCGAACACCTGCTGTGGCGATCCTTGCTCTTCGACCAGGCCCTGGTGGAGGAACACCACCTCGCTGGAAACCTGACGGGCGAAGCCCATTTCATGGGTGACCAGCAGCATGGTGCGGCCTTCTTCGGCCAATGCGCGGATGACATTAAGTACTTCCTGGACCATTTCCGGGTCAAGGGCGGAGGTGGGCTCGTCGAACAGGATCACCTTGGGCTGCATTGCCAGCGTGCGGGCAATGGCGGCGCGTTGTTGCTGGCCACCGGAGAGTTGCGCCGGGTAGGCGTGGCGTTTGTCAGCGATGCCGACCTTGGCCAGCAAGGCTTCGGCGACTTCGATGGCTTCGGCCTTGCTCTGGCCGAGTACCCGGCGCGGCGCTTCGATGATGTTGTCGAGCACGCTCATGTGCGGCCAGAGATTAAAGTTTTGAAATACAAAACCGATCTCGCTGCGCAGGCGATTGATCTGCTTGCCATCGGCTGCGATCAGTTCGCCGTTCTTGGCGGCTTTGAGCTTGAGTTCTTCGCCGGCCACCAGGATCTGGCCCTGATGCGGGTTTTCCAACAGGTTGATACAACGAAGGAAGGTGGACTTGCCGGAACCGGAAGAACCCAGGATCGAGATCACGTCGCCGTCGCGGGCGGTCAGCGAGATGCCTTTGAGCACCTCAAGCTGTCCATAGCGTTTGTGCAAGTTGCGGATTTCAAGCGCGGGCGTGGCCTCAGCCATGTGCGTTCCTCATAAGTATTTCGCTCCTGCTATTGGCGGCCTTCCTGGCGAGGCGGCCAAGCTAGCATAGCGTCTGAATGGCAGCCAACAGCGCTACGGGCGGTAAACGGGTGGTCTGTGGCAGGTTGTCGCATCGGTACAGCAGACTGTCGCGCTGCTATCAACCGAACAGCCGTTTGAACCCTGCCTGTCAATAAAAAGGCTGGGGCTGTTCCAAAAAAGGGCGCGATGTTGCCAGCTTTGCCGGGGGGTTGGAAGCGCTAACCGGCCAAACGTTCCTGAACCGCACTTTTATTGTGCGTCGCTATATTTTTGGGTGTGTTTCTGGTGCGCTGTTTTGTTCTTAAAGTGGGTCGCAGGGTAACGCTCTGGCGAATTGCCATTAATCTCAATGACTTGCGATGACTGCCCGGTCTGGCGGAGAGCCCCATGCTTGGGCGTTCTGTAACATTTTGGCGCAATTATTGCGTGCAGAATACGGAACGCCCCGTTGGTTTCTTTTTACGAGAAGGAACGCCACGCCGGGTGAACGTCATCGCTTTTCCTTACAAAGGTAGTTTCAATGAGCAGTACCCCAAGCTCCAATGGCCTCGAACAGGGGCTCAAACCGCGTCATGTGACCATGCTGTCGATCGCCGGGGTTATCGGTGCCGGCCTGTTCGTCGGCTCCGGCCACGCCATCGCTGCTGCAGGCCCGGCCGTGCTGTTGGCCTACGCTGCCGCCGGTATGCTGGTGGTGCTGGTGATGCGCATGCTCGGCGAAATGGCCGTGGCCTCGCCGGACACAGGCTCCTTCTCGACGTACGCCGATCGTGCGATCGGTCACTGGGCCGGTTTCACCATCGGCTGGCTCTATTGGTGGTTCTGGGTGTTGGTGATTCCGCTGGAAGCCAACGCCGCCGCGACCATCCTGCACGCCTGGTTCCCGAATGTGGCGATCTGGGCCTTCACCTTGATCATCACCTTGCTGCTGACGGTGACGAACCTGTTCAGCGTGAAGAACTACGGTGAATTCGAATTCTGGTTCGCCCTGGTCAAAGTCGTGGCGATCATCGGTTTCATCGGCCTCGGCATTCTGGCGATCTTCGGCTTTCTGCCGACCAGCCAGGTCAGCGGCGTTTCGCACCTGTTTGACACCCAGGGCTTCCTGCCAAACGGCATGGGCGCGGTGTTGGGCGCGATCCTGACCACCATGTTTTCCTTCATGGGCACCGAGATCGTGACCATTGCGGCCGCGGAATCGAAGAACCCTGGCCAGCAAATCTCCAAGGCCACCAACTCGGTGATCTGGCGGATTGGCTTGTTCTACCTCGTGTCGATCTTCATCGTTGTGGCCCTGGTGCCATGGAACGACCCGGTACTGGCAGCCGTCGGCTCCTACCAGACTGTGCTTGAGCGCATGGGCATCCCGAATGCCAAGCTGATCGTCGACATCGTGGTGCTGGTTGCTGTGACCAGCTGCCTGAACTCGGCGCTGTACACCGCCTCGCGCATGATGTTCTCTCTGGGCAAGCGCGGTGATGCACCGGCCGTTTCCCAGCGCACCAACAAGAGCGGCACGCCGTACTGGGCCGTCATGTTGTCCACCGGTGCTGCGTTCATCGCGGTTTTCGCCAACTACGTGGCCCCAGCCGCCGTGTTCGAATTCCTGCTGGCCAGCTCCGGCGCTATCGCGCTGCTGGTGTACCTGGTGATCGCCATCTCGCAATTGCGTATGCGCAAGCAGCGCATGGCACGCGGTGAAAAAATCGCCTTCAGCATGTGGCTGTTCCCGGCCCTGACCTACGCGGTGATCATCTTCATCGTTGCGGCCCTGACCATCATGCTGTTCCAGGAAGCGCATCGGGTGGAGATCCTCGCGACCGGTCTGCTGAGTTTGCTGGTGGTGGCTGCCGGTTTGTTTGTGGCTCGTCGTCGCAAGCTGCAGAAGATGGGTGCGGTGGTGCTGAACTGATTCGCACCGCATAACGCAAAACGGCCGCTGTCAGTGATGACAAGCGGCCGTTTTTGTTTCTGAGGCGAGTGTTTACTCAGCCTTTACTTCCTGAGCATCCAGCGACTCGCGATAGCTGTCGAGCGCCGTGCCGAAGTCAGTGATGAACTGCGGATCCGTCAGCCAGGCCTGGGCGGTGTCGCGGTCCATGCCGTCGGCCCACATGCGGTAATCGATCAGCATGTCGGCGGCCAGGTGAGTGGCGGCCATGGCTTCGTTGTCGGCGTTTTCCATGTCCAGCAGTTCTGGATGGTCGCTGATGATTCCGGCGAGGTTCGACAGCAAGGTCAGCAGCATGTCGTTGCGGCTGGTGGCTTCTGCGTCGTGCATTTTGCTGAACATCGCCAGGGTGTATTCCGGGATCGGCTCGCCGATTTCGCCCAGGTCATCGTCCAGTGCGGCGGGTTTTCTGCCGTGGATATTGATTTGTTTGGCTTTGATCTTGGCGCGTTTGGCGCGTTTCTGTTGCTTGTTCAGGGAGGCCATTGAATTCAGTTCGCTTTCGGTTGTGTTTGGGCCGCGATGGCGTCGGACGCCGCCACGTAGTCAGTCTGGAAGGCCGGGGATTCGATCCACGCCAGTGCGCCGGCTTCGTCCACTTCGGTGGACCATTGGCGGTATTCGATCAGCGCGGCGACGATAAAGTCTGTCGCTGTTTCTTCACCTTCCTGCTCCAGCACCAGCGCGAGTAGCGGGTGTTCAAGGAAGACCTTGCACATGGCTTGCTGGCTGATCTTTTGTGCGTCGATCATTTCTTTGAACAGGTCGGTCAGGTCCACCGATTCGAAGTCGATGCGGTCGTCGTTCGGGTCCAGCTCGACCGGCGCGGCAGCCCGTTGGGTGCGGTTCTGCTTGGCCTTGGCTTTGGCGCGAGTGGCGCGTTTGTTCTGCTTGTTGGCGGATGCCATGGGCGTCGTTCCGTATTCCGTTGAGTGGGCGCATCAGTCAGTTGCGTGGCACGAGCCGCCCTGGTGTGTCGGGGGCCAGTTTGCCGGTCTGCAGCCAGGACAATGCAATGGGCCATAGTGTGGCTTGGTATGGGCTACGAAAAAAGGCGAAATGTCCGACTTCTTGTTCGCCGATGTCTTCGGGGGCGATTCGCAGGTGGGCGTTCGTGCTGTTGGTGAAGTAACCCAGCAGCCGTTCGATGGCTGGAATCGTGCCGTAAGGATCGTCGCTGATGCTGATGGCCAGGGTGTGTGCGGTGACGGATGAGAAGGGCAGTCGCCCGGATTTTGCGTGAAGGACGCGACCGCTGGGGCGTTTCTCGTAGTGCGCGGTGGGCATGCTCCAGTCGCGAACCACGCCGGCGGGGGTGTCCTCTAGCCAGCCGAGACGTTTTCCGGGGAAGTAGCCGCAAAGCAATGTCATCAATGGCATCACCAGATGCCACTTGCCGAACATCCGCCAGCGATGGGCGGGCGCGTAATCGCGCCAGTAAGCGAATTGCGCACCGACGGTCAGCAGACGTCGAATCATATGGCCGGAAGCTCCCAGGCCCGCTGCACAGCCTCCAAAGCTGTGGGCGACAACATCGATGGGTTGCCCGGGGAATTCACGCTGAGCGCGCTTGAGCATCGCCTCGAAGTCCAGCGCGCCCCAATCTGACCATGAAGCCCGAAGCCCTTTCAGCGAGGCGGGTCGCGATTCGCCGATGCCACGGTAGTCGTAAGTGATCACGTCGAAGCCGTTGGCAAACAGGTAATCGGCGAAGCGCGAGTAATGGCGGCAGCGGACGGAGGTGGCGGCGTTGATGATGACGACCGGGCGGGTTGCGTCCTGGCGGGGGTGTCTCCAGGCAAAACCGCCGAGGCTGTAGCCGTCTGCGGCGAGCTCCTTGAACGGTTCGCCTGCCGTAGATGTGCGCGGTGGCAACTCGGTTTGAGTGGGTGCCAGTGAGGGCATGTCCTGCAAATTCATCGGCGTCGGACCTTTGCGGGTAGCTGCCAACGATAGTCTTCGCGCAGCGTATGAACAATCCGCCCGTGCTTATCGGAGCCTCTGCTTGAGTAATCGCTCCTCAAGCACCGCCCATTCCCGATCCAGTTCTGTGCGAAGTTCCTCCTCGCTCGGCAGTACCAGTCTGTAGGTACTGGCGAACAGTTGTTCGTTGCCTTGCAGCACTGAATAACGCACCACCGATTCATCTTTTTGCGCGCAGAGAATGAGGCCGACGGTGGGACCATCCTCCGGTCCGCGCTTGAGGTCGTCGTACATGCGCACGTACATGTCCATCTGGCCGACATCCTGGTGGGTCAGTACGCCGCGCTTGAGGTCGAAGATGACGAAGCACTTGAGCAGGTAGTTGTAGAACACCAGATCGATGTAGAAGTCCTTGCTCTCGGTACTGATGCGTTGCTGGCGAGCGATGAAGGCGAAGCCTTTGCCCAGTTCGAGCAGGAAGCCCTGGAGTTGATTGATCAAGGCTTGTTCAAGTTCGCTTTCCTGGATCAAGCCCGCATTGGGCAGGCCGAGAAACTCCAGAAGCACTGGGTCGCGGATGAAATCCCGAGGGCTGGCGTTCATTTGCTCGATATGGGTGGCGGCTTCCTGTTTGACGGCCGGCCGGTCGCGACTTGCCAGCAAGCGTTCGTAATAGAGGGTATTGATCTGGCGCTCGAGGGCGCGACTTGACCAGTTCTGCATCGCTGACTCGTTCATGTACCAATGGCGAGCGTGATCGTTCTCGACTCGTAGCAATCTGCGGTAGTGGGTCCAGCTCAATTCGTGACGCAGTGCGTCACGAATTGGGAATGCTTGATAGAACAGGCGCATGTAGCGAAGGTTGGAGATGTCAAAGCCTTTGCCAAACTCTGCTGTCAGACTCTTCGCCAGCGTCGCCAGTAACTGCTTCCCATATCCCGCCCGCCGAGCCCCCTCCTGCTCGAACTCCACAATATGCCGTCCGATCTGCCAACAGGTTTGCACCTGGACGGTATCGACCGCTCGCAGCACCTTCTGACGCGCTTCACGGATCAATTCGCCAAGATTGCCGAGCAGTGAAGTGATCTGTGAATCTTGAGTGTTACCGGGTTTGAGAGGGCTCATGACATTTTCCGCGGCTGAAGGAAACAGGCGGAAGAGGATGGCAAGAGAGTGATAGTCCGCGATGCCGGGCGTTGCTGGTAAATCGGAAGGAAAGGCGAGTTTGCTTTGCAGGACCGGGCCGACGACAGCACGTGCATGAGGAATACATCACGTAGTCCGATTCGCAGTTAGCTCAAGTGCTAATCGATCTAAAACTTGAACATTCTGTAACAAATCTAAGAAGAGTAACGATTGGGTTCTGAGCAACCCGGGAGTCACCATCATGAAGAACGTCCATTCATTCATGCTGCCCATCGCCGCCGTCGGCGTACTGATGTTTCCAGTCGTGCTTAACGCCGCCAGTCTTGAACCGATTGACAGCACAGGTGTGCAAGTCCAGCAGCAACAGCAAAACGGGATTACTTACCTGTCCGGAGGGATCGGAGAGGATGAGGCTAAAGCCATTCAACATACGAAGGGCTACAACCTGCACATGACCTTCTCCACCGGGCCGAAGGATGAGTATGTGCCAGATGTGAATCTGGTCATTCAGAAAACCCCGGGGTCGCCCGTGCTGACGCTGAGTGAGGCCGGCCCGTTGGTTTACGTGCAGCTGCCACCCGGCAAGTACACCGTCGTCGCGACACGTAATGGTGAGGAGCGGCGTGATACGGCGGAGGTAGGAAGCGGTGCTGCTCGCAATCTGGTCTTCCATTGGGGTAGTGAAAACTAGCCGAAGAGAGACGACTTGCGCGAGGTCTGATCAAATCGCGAGCATAAAAAAACCCTGAATCTTGCGATTCAGGGTTTTCGGTATTTGGTGCCCAGAGACGGAATCGAACCGCCGACACGGGGATTTTCAATCCCCTGCTCTACCGACTGAGCTATCTGGGCAACGGGGCGCATTAAACTGGTTTTTCAGGGGGTCGTCAAGAAAGTTTTCAAAAAAATTTTAATTATTACCGTCGCTTACGTTCCGACCCTCGAAAAAGCGGGATTATTCAGCCGGCGGAACGTAGCCGTCAGCCTTGGCGTATTCCTCGCCGGAAAAGAACTTGTCCATCTCGCCCTGAAGATATTTGCGGTCTTCGGCGTTCATCATGTTCAGGCGTTTTTCGTTGATCAGCAGGGTCTGGTGCTTTTGCCAGTCTGCCCAGGCTTTGGCCGAGACGTGGTCAAAAATGTCCTGACCTTTGGCGCCAGGAAATGGAGCACGCTCCAGGGCGGGCAGTTCTTCTTTGTACTTGCGGCACATGATGGTGCGGGTCATGACGACTCTCCTGCGTTCAATACGGCGGCCGCGCGTTCGAGCAAGGTTTTGACCGGGGCGGCAAGGCCCAGGCGCGGCGGGGTGGCGAGGTTATACCAGAGCCAGTCGGCCTCGGCCACGTGATGGCCGGCCTCCTGGACCTGAACCAGCCAGGGTTCGATGGACAACTGAAAATGACTGAAGGTGTGGACCAGGCTCGGCAGCGCCTGTTGGCTGCCCAGCTCCAGCGAATGCTGCGAAGCCAGATGTTGCAGGTCGTCGAGGTCATCGAGTTCCGGCAGGCTCCATAGACCGCCCCACAAGCCCGTAGAAGGGCGACGGTAAAGCAGAATCGCGCCGTCACCGTTGGCGAGCATCGGCATCAGCGTACGCTTCTGTGGCACGGCTTTACGCGGTTTGGGGATCGGGTAGCGCGTTTCCAGGCCGAGCATGTGCGCTTCGCAGCCCTTTTCGAGCGGGCAGAGCAGGCAGCTTGGTTTGCTGCGGGTACAGAGCGTCGCGCCCAGATCCATCATCGCCTGGGTGTAGGCGTTGACCCGATCATGCGGCGTGAAGCGCTCAGCGTTGGCCCACAGCTGTTTGGCGACCTTGGGCTCGCCCGGATAGCCCTCTTGCGCGGTAAAGCGCGCCAGCACCCGTTTGACGTTGCCGTCGAGGATCGGCGCCCGCAGGCCCATGCTCAGGCTGGCGATAGCGCCTGCCGTAGACAGGCCGATACCCGGCAGATCAACCAGCTTTTCCACATCCCGCGGAAACTCGCCGCCGTGCTCGGCGACGACAATCTTCGCGGTCTTCTGCAAATTGCGCGCACGGGTGTAGTAACCGAGACCTGTCCACAGGTGCAGGACTTCGTCTTCCGGCGCAGCGGCCAGGGCTTCGACCGTCGGCAACGAGGCCATGAAGCGGTCGAAGTAGTTCAGCACGGTGCTGACCTGAGTCTGCTGCAGCATGATTTCCGAGACCCACACCCGATACGGGGTGATGCCTTGTTGCCAAGGCAAGTCGTGGCGGCCGTGACGGTCGTACCAGTCCAGCACCGCCGATGAAAACTGCTCGGCTCTCATCGCTTGAACAGCCCCTTCAACGCGTTTTTCAGTTCCGGGCTGACTTTGTCGCCAAGCTTCTCGTCGATTTTTTCGCTGATTTTTTCGCCGGCCAGTTTGCTCGCGACCTGGCCCATGCGTTCGTTATCGAGGCGGCAAGCCTTGGCGCCCAGTTCCAGCGGGCCACGGCAGCGCAGCGGCCACTCGATGCCGACGAACTTCTCGCCGACCTGGCAGGCCGGGTCCGGCATGTCGCTCTTGTCGCCTTCGACGATAACGCCCACGCGGTAATCCATGCCCAGCACCCGCAGATCGACGTCGCCGTCGCCGTTGACGGTCATGCCCGGGATGCGCACTTTCAGGTCCGGGTTGCTGGCCACGCCGTTACGGAAGGTCAGGTTGCCCTTGAGCTCCTGGAACGGTGTGTCCTTGCCCCGTGGCTCGCCGCTAAGGGTTTTACGGTTCAGGGTGGCAATGCCTTTGCACAGCTGTTGTTCGAGGTTGGCATTGAGCAACACGCCGTTGTTGATGATGAAACTGGCATTGCCGTTGAGGGTTTCGATCAGCGCTTTCTGGCTGTTGCCGCTGCCGGTCAGGTTGCTGTTGAATGTCACCAGGCCATTGACCGGCGGATTTTTACCCTGGCTTTCGAGGATTTTTTCCACGGGTACTTTGCTGATGCTCGTCTGTATGTTCAGCGCTGGCACCTGTTGGCGCACGTCGAGCGTACCTTTGGCGTCGAAGTTGCCGTCGTACAGGTCGCCGCGAAGGCTTTCCAGAGTCAGCAGACCGCCCTGGCCCGAGGCCTTGAGCGCAGCGTTCTGGATCGGCAATTTATCGAGGGTCAACTGACCGAAGGTGAGGTCGGCGTCTACGTCGAGTTTGCTCAGGCGCTCCACCGGCAGCAGGCGCTCGGTGCTCCACGCGTCTTTGGTCGGTGCTGGCGGCAGCGGGGTGTTGCCCGGGCCAGCCATGGCTTCGGCTTCGGTGCTGGCCACTTCGGCCTTACGCACCTGCGTCGCGCTGTTGGCTTCGGCGGATTTGGGTGGCAGATAACGGTCGACGTTGAAGGTGTCGGCCTTGAGGTTCGCCCGCAGCGATTGTTTGGCGAAGTCCTCGACGGCGATGCGGCCGCTGAAGGTGCTGTCGTCGACTTTGAGGTTGATGTCGTCCAGGATCACGCTGGTCGGCGTGCCGGCAAGGCGGCTGACCAGTTCGACTTTGCTCAGGCTGCCTTCAGCCATCGCCGGAAGCTGCTGGCCAATGCTGTCGACGAATTTCGCCAGATCGAACTGGGCGATCGACAGGCCGCCACTGATTTGCGGGGTTTTGTCGAGGTCGTTGACCTTCAGTTCACCCAATGCGCGCAGTTGGTTGGCAGAGATCTTGATGCCGGTCCATTCGGCGACGTTCGCCGCTTTATCCAGCAGCAACTGCCCCTGGGCGGCGAAGGTCATGGTTTTGCCTTGCAGCGGATCGCCAGCCACTTCCCCAGAGAGTTTCATGTCTTCGAATTTGTAGCGTTGCAGTGCGCGCTCGAAACGCAGCTCGCCGTTGAGCTCGGTACGGACACGCAAGACCGGCTGGTTGGTGCCCAGGAACGCAGTGAGTTTGACCGGGATGTTCGTGGAGTCATGCACCGGGCCGGTACTCAGCTGGATGCTTTCGGCGCTGAATTGCTTGCCGGTTCTTTCGTCGCTGTATTCAACGCGGGCGTTGTTGACGGTCAGGCTGTCGATGTCCAGGCGAATCGGCTGGGCCGGTTTTTCCGCTTGGGCGGTGGTCTCGGTCGGGGGTTCGCCAGTAGTCGCGGGCGGTGTGGCCGGGGTAGCCGGCGCCGGTACCTTGCCGATGTCTTGCCAGTTGCCGTGGCCGTCCTTGTCGCGGGTCAGGCGCAGGTTCAGGCCTTCGACGCGCACATCGCTCATTTGCACTTCACGGCGCAGCAGCGGCAGCACACGGACCGACAAGCCGAGCATCTGCAAATCAGCGAACGGCTCGGTGGGCTTGGCCAGGGTCGCGACCGTGGCTTCGTGCAATTCCAGGCCCAGCCATGGGAACAGGCTCCAGCCGATATCGCCATTGAGCGTCAGCTCGATGTGGGCCTTGTCGCGGGCTATCTGGCGAATCTCGTCTTTATAGTCATTGGGATCAAAGAGGTGGGTCAGGGCAAAGCCCAGCGCCACAATGATCAGCAATAGCCCGAGAAGTACCAGACCCAGGATTTTGCCGAACGCTTTCATGGGCGAGTCCTTGTAGTTAGTCGAATTCGAAATTTAGCCGGGGAGTATAGCGCTCCGCAGCGGACGACCGGTCAGCGATCACCTCGGCAACACATCCAGCGGTATTTTCAGTTTGGCCGCCAGGGCTTGTGCTTCCAGATGCCCGGCAGGCGCCAGCAAACGCAATGTCGCGCCCGATTGCGACGCCATTTTCTGCGCTTCGTTCACCAGTCGCTCGGCCACGCCACGACGACGGGTAATTTTTCGTACGCATAGTTGGGACAGGTGCCAGACATCCGAGTGCCGTTGCAGACGTGCCGCGCCCAAAAGTCGATCGTTGAAGCGGCCGGCGATCAGCGAACCGTCCAGCAGGCAGCCTTCGATCAACTGCAATTCCCCGGCAAACGGGGCAAACAGCCAGTCCGGAGCATCGCGGTAGATCTTCTGCAGATCTTGCTGATCTTGATAAGTGGCTTCGTTTAGCGGCTCGACAATGATCGGCATGAGGGCTCCTTCAGTGGTACGAGAACTGATGACATACAAAAGGTGATATCACTTTGGTTTTTCTGTCACGTACAGATGGTAACCTTTGCTGGTTCGTCCGTCCTTCTGCGACGCGATGTCGCACCAAAATGGAGCTTCACCTCAAAAACAGTCATGCGTGCGCATAAAGGCTGGGGGTGAGGAGCGCTGACGAACCATTCTAATAATTGGGGGATACACCATGACCACGAGCATCACGGCGGACGGCCTCAAAGCCGACCAGCCCGCGTTCCTGTCCAAGGAACGCATCATCGCCAAGCCCGGTTTCAACCGCTGGCTGGTACCACCGGCCGCGTTGGCCATCCATCTGTGCATCGGCATGGCCTACGGCTTTTCGGTGTTCTGGTTGCCACTGTCCAAAGCCCTGGGCGTGACCAAGGCAGTGGCCTGCGCGCCGGACATGAGCTTCATCTCGCAAGTCTTCTCGTCCCAATGCGACTGGCCGATCTCGATGCTCGGCTGGATCTACACCCTGTTCTTCATCTTCCTCGGTTGCTCGGCCGCCATCTGGGGCGGCTGGCTGGAACACGCCGGGCCACGCAAGGCTGGCGTTGTATCGGCCCTGTGCTGGTGTGGCGGTCTGCTGATTTCAGCGTTGGGGGTCTATACCCACCAGATATGGCTGATGTGGATCGGCTCCGGGGTCATTGGCGGTATCGGCCTGGGCCTGGGTTACATCTCGCCCGTATCGACTCTGATCAAGTGGTTCCCGGACAAGCGCGGCATGGCGACCGGCATGGCGATCATGGGTTTCGGTGGTGGCGCGATGGTGGGTGCTCCGCTGGCCGCAGCCTTGATGGGCCACTTCGCTTCGCCAACCAGCGTCGGCGTATGGCAGAGCTTCCTGGTGATGGCCGCGATCTACTTCGTGTTCATGATCGGTGGCGCACTGTCTTACCGCGTTCCGCCAACCGGCTGGAAGCCTGAAGGCTGGACCGCTCCGGCGAAGAAAGCTTCCAACGCGATGATCACCCACCGTCACGTCCACGTGAATGTGGCGTGGAAAACCCCGCAATTCCGTCTGGTGTGGCTGGTGCTGTGCCTGAACGTTTCGGCGGGTATCGGCATTCTCGGCATGGCTTCTCCGCTGTTGCAGGAAGTGTTCGCTGGCACGTTGTTGGGTAACGGCCTGACATTCGGTCAACTGGACGCTTCGCAATTGGCCTCGATCGCGGCGATTGCTGCCGGTTTCACCGGTTTGCTGAGCCTGTTCAACATCGGTGGCCGCTTCTTCTGGGCCTCGTTCTCGGACTACCTGGGCCGCAAAAATACCTATTTCGTGTTCTTCGCCCTGGGTTTTGCCCTGTACGCGCTGATCCCGAACCTCGGTCACCTGGGCAACGTTGCTCTGTTCGTGGCGGCTTTTTGCATCATCCTGTCGATGTACGGCGGTGGTTTTGCGACGGTTCCTGCGTATCTCGCGGACCTGTTCGGCACGCAAATGGTCGGCGCGATCCACGGTCGTCTGCTGACGGCCTGGGCGGCGGCGGGCGTGTTGGGTCCGGTGTTGGTGAACTACCTGCGTGAGTATCAGCTGAGCATCGGCGTTGAACGCGCCGCGGCTTACGACATCACCTTGTACATCCTCGCGGGCCTGCTGGTGCTGGGGTTCATCTGCAACCTGCTGGTGCGTCCGGTGGCTGACAAGTACTTCATGACCGACGCTGAACTGGCCGCCGAACAGGCGCTGGGCCACGACAAAGGGGCTGACAGCAGCACCGTACTGGAGTGGAAAGCGGATGCGGGCACCAAGCCTTTGGCAGTGGCTGCATGGCTGGTGGTGGGTATTCCGTTGGCGTGGGGTGTTTGGGTGACTCTGCAGAAAACGGCAGTACTGTTCCACTAAGTTAAGTAAACGCATCACCCCTTGTGGGAGTGAGCCTGCTCGCGATAGCGGCCTGACAGTCGACAGAGATGTTGAATGTTAGGGCCTCATCGCGAGCAGGTCGAATCGTCGCACCATCACTCCCACATTTGTTTTGTAGTGTATGCAAATGGCTTGTATGGACATGTCTATCCCCGACAACAGGGGATTCACTCCGTCAGTCATATCACCTCCCGTGTTTCTGTTTGGCGCCCGCGCCCCTATAATGATTGCCTTTTTTCGCCCAATGATTTTGCGGAGCTGGTGATGGCCGAACGTAAGGCGTCAGTCGAGCGCGACACTCTGGAAACCCAGATCAAAGCCTCGATCAACCTGGATGGCACCGGAAAGGCCCGATTTGATATCGGTGTTCCTTTTCTTGAGCACATGCTGGACCAGATCGCCCGTCACGGGCTGATCGACCTGGATATTGTCAGCAAGGGCGACCTGCATATCGACGACCACCACACGGTGGAAGACGTCGGTATCACTCTGGGGCAGGCTTTTGCCAAAGCCATCGGCGACAAGAAAGGCATCCGTCGCTACGGCCACGCCTACGTGCCGCTCGATGAAGCGCTGTCGCGCGTGGTGATCGACTTCTCCGGCCGCCCTGGCCTGCAGATGCACGTTCCCTACACCCGTGCCACCGTTGGCGGCTTCGACGTTGACCTGTTCCAGGAGTTCTTCCAGGGCTTCGTCAACCACGCGCTCGTCAGCCTGCACATCGACAACCTGCGCGGCACCAACACTCACCACCAGATCGAAACCGTGTTCAAGGCTTTCGGCCGCGCCCTGCGCATGGCTGTGGAGCTGGATGACCGCATGGCCGGTCAGATGCCGTCGACCAAAGGCGTTCTGTAATGCAGACGGTCGCGGTTATCGATTACGGCATGGGCAACCTGCACTCGGTGGCCAAAGCCCTCGAGCACGTGGGTGCCGGCAAGGTCCTGATCACCAGCGATGCCGCTGTGATTCGCGAAGCCGACCGGGTGGTTTTCCCCGGCGTCGGCGCGATTCGCGACTGCATGGCGGAGATCCGTCGCCTGGGCTTCGATTCGCTGGTGCGTGAAGTCAGCCAGGATCGCCCGTTCCTCGGCATCTGCGTCGGCATGCAAGCCTTGCTCGACAGCAGTGAAGAGAACGACGGCGTCGACTGCATCGGCCTGTTTCCGGGCGCGGTGAAGTTCTTCGGCAAGGATTTGCACGAAGACGGCGAACACTTGAAAGTGCCGCACATGGGCTGGAACGAAGTGAAGCAGACGGTCACCCATCCGCTGTGGCACAACATTCCGGACCTGGCGCGTTTCTATTTCGTGCACAGCTACTACATCGCTGCCGGCAACCCGCGGCAAGTGGTGGGTGGCGGTCACTACGGTGTCGATTTCGCTGCAGCGCTGGCCGATGGCTCGCGGTTCGCGGTGCAGTTCCACCCGGAGAAGAGCCATACCCATGGCCTGCAATTGCTGCAGAACTTCGCCGCGTGGGATGGTCGCTGGTAAATGGCCGTCAAGAAGAAGCCGCCGATCCTGACCCTCACTCCTGAACAGGAGAACGAGGCCAATCACAAGATCAAACGCTTCATGGAAGACCGCTTCGAGCTGGACCTGGGTTCGTTCGAGGCGGCTGAAATCCTTGAGCTGTTTACCCGTGAAATTGCGCCGCACTATTACAACAGGGCGATTTTCGATGTGCAGACGCACCTCAAAGAGAGGTTCGAAAGCATCGAAAGCGACCTGTGGGCGCTCGAGAAAAACTGATTTTCGAGCGAAGCTGAACAATCGAATTTGAAGGTTTGCCAGATGCTGATTATTCCCGCTATCGATCTTAAAGACGGTGCCTGTGTTCGTCTGCGCCAGGGCCGCATGGAAGATTCCACGGTGTTCTCCGATGACCCGGTGAGCATGGCTGCCAAGTGGGTGGAAGGCGGTTGCCGCCGTCTGCATCTGGTCGACCTGAACGGCGCCTTCGAAGGCCAGCCGGTCAACGGAGAAGTGGTCACCGCCATCGCCAAGCGCTACCCGAGCCTGCCGATCCAGATCGGCGGCGGTATCCGCTCCCTGGAAACCATCGAACACTACGTCAAAGCGGGTGTGAGCTACGTGATCATCGGCACCAAAGCCGTGAAAGATCCGGCTTTCGTTGCTGAGGCCTGCCGCGCGTTCCCGGGCAAGGTGATCGTCGGTCTGGATGCCAAAGACGGTTTTGTTGCCACTGACGGCTGGGCTGAAATCAGCACTATTCAGGTGATCGACCTGGCCAAGCAATTCGAAGCTGATGGCGTATCCGCGATCGTTTATACCGACATCGCCAAAGACGGCATGATGCAGGGCTGCAACGTTTCGTACACCGCCGCCCTGGCCGCTGCGACGAAGATTCCGGTGATCGCTTCCGGCGGTATCCACAATCTGGGTGACATCAAGTCGCTGCTCGACGCCAAGGCGCCAGGCATCATCGGCGCCATCACCGGCCGGGCGATTTACGAAGGCACCCTCGATGTCGCTGAAGCGCAAGCTTTCTGCGATTTGTACAAAGGCTGAGGACTGACCATGGCGCTGGCCAAACGCATCATCCCTTGCCTGGACGTGGATAACGGCCGGGTGGTCAAGGGCGTCAAGTTCGAGAATATTCGCGATGCCGGCGACCCGGTGGAAATCGCCCGTCGCTACGACGAGCAAGGTGCCGACGAGATTACCTTTCTCGACATCACCGCCAGCGTCGATGGCCGCGATACCACGCTGCACACCGTCGAACGCATGGCCAGCCAGGTGTTCATCCCGCTGACCGTGGGCGGCGGTGTGCGTACCGTGCAGGACATTCGCAACTTGTTGAATGCCGGCGCGGACAAGGTTTCGATCAACACCGCTGCGGTGTTCAACCCGGAATTCGTCGGCGAAGCGGCTCAGCATTTCGGCTCGCAGTGCATTGTCGTCGCCATCGACGCCAAGAAGGTTTCCGGTCCGGGCGAAATCCCGCGCTGGGAAATCTTCACCCACGGCGGTCGCAAGCCAACCGGTCTCGACGCCGTTGAGTGGGCGAAGAAGATGGAAGGTCTCGGTGCCGGTGAAATCCTGCTGACCAGCATGGACCAGGACGGCATGAAAAACGGCTTCGACCTGGGCGTCACCCGCGCCATCAGCGATGCGCTGGGGATTCCGGTCATCGCTTCCGGCGGTGTCGGCAACCTGCAGCACTTGGCCGACGGCATCCTCGAAGGCCACGCCAGCGCGGTGCTGGCGGCGAGTATTTTCCACTTCGGCGAATACACCGTTCAGGAAGCCAAGGCCTACATGGCTCATCGCGGCATCGTGATGCGTTAAACAAACGGTACAGGCCAGTGGACAGCATGGCGGGCTCAAGGCACTCTTGGGCACGCCATGGATCTCGGTAGCCAGACATGCTTAAACGCCTTCTTCTTGTCCTCGCCAGTGCTTCTCTGTTGTTCATCAACGGAGTTCACGCCGCAGAAAATCCCGGCACCGGTCTGGTGTTGCTGACGGAAAACTTCCCGCCGTACAACATGGCGAAGAACGGCAAGAACTTCGCTCAGGACGAGAACATCAACGGCATTGCCGTGGACATTGTCCGTGAGATGTTCAAACGTGCCGACATCCCTTACAGCCTGACGCTGCGTTTCCCTTGGGAGCGAATCTACAAACTCGCCCTGGAAAAACCCGGTTATGGCGTGTTCGTGATGGCGCGTTTGCCGGACCGCGAGAAACTCTTCAAGTGGGTCGGCCCGATTGGTCCGGACGACTGGATCATGCTGGCCAATGCGGACAGCAAGATCACGCTCGAGACGCTGGATCAGGCGCGCAAGTACAAGATCGGCGCCTACAAGGGCGATGCGATTGCCGAGACGCTGGCCAAGCAAGGATTGAAACCGATCGTTGTACTGCGCGATCAAGACAACGCCAAAAAACTGGTCAACGGCCAGATCGACCTGTGGGCCACGGGTGATCCGGCAGGCCGCTATCTGGCGCGCCAGGACGGCGTGAACGGGCTCAAGACTGTGCTGCGCTTCAACAGCGCCGAGTTGTACCTGGCGTTGAACAAGGACGTGCCGGATGAGGTGGTGGCAAAGCTTCAGGCTGCGCTGGATCAGTTACGCAAGGAAGGCGTGGTCGACGACATCATGGCGCGGTATTTGTAGTGGATGTTGTATTCAGCTCGATTGGAGGAAGGGTGATCACGTCAAAGCGTATCGCGGATAGGTGTGGTTCAGTATCTCGGCGGGCGTAGCTGCAGAGTTTGACAGGTGAGAATGAGTATAAAACTCCGCTGCCGGCTATGGTTTTGTAACGCGGATCATCATGATTGCCGCATTGTGTGGAGTCGGCCGGGCCTAAGTGAAAAAAGTGGGTGGTATATTCTGGATATGAATTTTCCCATGTGATGTTAATGTGCCGATTGGAGCTCAGAGTAATATTCGGTACAGGAGCCGGCTCTGCCAGATAGACAGCGTGCGTGAAAGTATTTCGTAGTAATCCACTGGAGAGCTTCTGCTCTTGTGACTCCACACCAATAATGCACAAGACGTGCATGCGAGTCTGAGGGCCAATAGCGCTGTTTATGTGAGGACTTGTCGAACTAATAGCGGCACTGTACCGGCTGGGGTCTTGGCAATTTATGGCGTCGCGTGTGGTTTTGTAGCGATAGTAAGGGCTGTTGATACTGAACTTGTAATCCCACGTAGGTAAAATTTCTTTCCCCGCTGAATTCCAATGAGAGTATGCATGTGTTGTGAAAAGACTCGGTAGTTCGACAGTAATATCAACTTCCCGTAATGTGCAGTTTTCTGAGTTGTTTGTGAAGACTCCATTAATAAAACAGTCGGAGATAAAATTTGCCGCGTAGCTATAGCCTTTTTCTGAGGTAATGCTGATGATCTCGTTTGTACGACGATCCAGCATCGGGCTTCCAGAGCTTCCTGGGTGTAAATCAGCGCACTGATTCGTTAAGCCCCCGGGGAATCTTGAGATGCTGTCGGACATGGTTCTGGAAACCTCTTGAGTACATGCGCTCAAGCGCAGCCCCTTCTCCACGAATTTTCCAGGTGCGCCCACATTGAGTACGTCATGCCTGTCCAGGGGCGGGAGGGGTGCAAGTTTGAGCGGGACAATTCCGTTTTCAATTAGCAGTGCAAGAGGTTTATCGACTTCAAGTAAAGCCATGTCCGTGCCGACCATGCTGGTCCAATTGGCTGTTCGAACTTTATATGTCTTATGATTGTCGGGCGTGTCATAGAAGTAATTGAAAGTTATGCTCGCATCAAATGTCTGGTTTAGCTTGGACGTTCCGATTTCGGCTGTTACGCAGTGACCGCTGGTGATTAAATAAGCAGGTCCAACAGCTTTGTGCTCAAAATTTCTGGTGTCGATAAGGGTCGCCATGCATGCACTGTCTTGGGTGGTCAGGTAGCCGATACCATTCCAGAGCGAATATGGTTGTTCGCTATTTTTCAGTGCTTTCGATATGGAATTATTTCTGAGTCCTTCACCAATATCTCTTGGGGCTGCCTGGACAGGGCTAAGGAAGCTGCTGAATAAACAGCCGATTAATACGGTGCGCGTGTAGTTCATGGCCATTCCTTGGCGATAAATTTAATTTGGTTAATTTCGGTGCTTAGTGGGTCGGTCGAGTTATATGGATAGTTGAAGCTGTCAGATCGTGTCAAGGCAGTGTCAGCAAGTCGGTGCGTACCGCAGAGGATCGGGAGTCCAGGCTGTTATTGTAGCTGCAGAGTGTTAGAGGAAGCTGCTCGGCAGTAAAAGTCACTGCGTTATTTCCATAAGCATAAGTATAATCTTCACGCTTTATGTCACCGCAGTTTGTTGTGTCTGTCGGGCCGGCGTAGTAGAAGCTATTAAAATACAAAGGTAACGAATGACGCCATGTGACATTGTAATTCCAGTCGGCTCCCAACGTAATTATGGGTTCTGCCATTCTGACGGGTTCTGCCTCTACGAGTTGTGCTGGAGAAATCCAGACGGTTCTCAGTAGCCCTGCTGTCGGAGTCTGCTCTGCTGATTCGACGCCCAGTACGCAGAGAAAATACATGCCTGCTTTGCGACCTGTAGGAGTATTGATCAAAGCACCGGTGGTGCTTATTACGTCGCTGTAGTAGTGAGGGGACAAACAGTCCTTGGCGTCGCGGACAGTTTTAAAGCGGTAGTAAGGCTTGTCCATCGAAAAATCCAGACCCCATGTAGGCAGCGTCGGGTTTTCAGTAGATGGTACGGTGGCGTATCTCAATGGGGCGTAATTGTTCAGTTCTAAATTGAACGTTGGTTCCAGCGTGCAAGAGCTGGATGTGGTGCTGAAAATTCCTTTTACAAAACAACTTGGTAAGTAATCGGTCGTGTGGCTGTAATTGGTTTCAGGAGATAACTCGGTTTTTTCATTTTTCACTTCACAAGCGGTGTTGAAACATAATTCATCTAGCGTCGATACAAATGTAGAAGCAAATAACACGCCGACAATACTTCCTGTTTCACGATCAAGGACAGGGCTCCCGGAATCGCCATGACGAATACCCTTGCACCTGTTTTTCAGGGTGTTCGGAAAGACCCACCATTTCAACACAAGCGTTGCTTCTGTTGATTCCTGATAGCAAGCAGCTAGGCGCAGACCGGATTCTGGAAGATTATCTGGTGCGCCGACAATAAGTATATCGCTAGCTATCCTGGAGGTTCTGTATGCCAGCTTCAGTGGTGTCACCCCATCTTCAAGTAGCGTAGACAGAGGGGTGTCCAGCTCCAAAATAGCAATGTCAGTGGTGGACATACTAGCCCAGTTTGCTTTATGAATTTTGTAGCTCTTGTATTTATCCGAGGTATCGATGAAGAAGTTAAATGTCACGCTTGCCTCAAAAGGTATATCGGTGACAGGGTGATCCAGACCTTGGGCTACACAGTGTCCTGCTGTGAGCAGATAAGCCGGGCCCCGTGCATTGTTGTCTTCGTCTCGGGTATCTAACAGGCTGGCCACACACTGTGGTTTGCTGTCTTTGAAAATTTTGCCAATGCCATTCCAATGGTTGTATTTAGCATCATTGTTTTTCAAAAGTATCGAATTTGATTGGTTGGTCAGTCCCTCGCCGAGATCACCTGCGTTCGAGACTTGGGACAGCAAAAGTACCAAAAAAGTGCAGTATTTAATTATCGTAAGTTTATTTCTCATGACTGTTCCTTGGGAATTCAGATAAGCACTATCGTGGCATTAGGCTGAGTACCAAGAGACATATATAGTTATCGTGAGATCAGAAGTTCCGATCAATCAGCGGGCAGGAGGGATGCGGTAAAGCCCGTCCTTGCCGTGTGCAGCTGTTGCGCGATTGCCGCGCACGCTGATCATCTGCCTGATATCAATCCACTCGATTCCCTGCGCCCTGAGCCTGGGCAGTTCACGCTCCAGAACTGCCAGAGTCTGCGGATACGGGTGCCCGATCAGCACCGCAGAACCCTGCTTGTGCGCCAGGCTGATTGCCGTCTGCAGCTGAGTAAATATCGCGGCTTCAGTGGGCTCGTCATCCAGGAACACATCCCGCGAAACGCTCGCCAGACCAATCTTCTGTGCTTCGGCGGCCGCCACGGTTTGCGCACTGGTGCGGCTGTCGACGAAGAGTTTGCGCCGACGCTGCAAGTCCGCCATCAACCAAGCCATGGCAGCCGGCTGAACGGTCATGCGGCTGCCCATGTGGTTGTTGATGCCAGCGGTGTAGGGCACGACCTTGAACGCTGCGTTCAGGCGTTTCTCAAGTTCGTCGATGGGCAAATCTGGGTGCCAGGCGAACGGGCCAGTGGCCGGGTCCATGGGCATGTGCAGGATGACAATCTTGCCAGCGCGATGGGCCTCGCGGGCGAATTCGGTGGCGTGGGGCGTGTCCGGCATGATCGCCGCGGTGACCGGGCCGGGCAGGGCCAGCACGCGGCGATCCCGGGGCAGGTTCTGCCCCAGGTCATCGATGATCAGGCTTAGATAGGCCTTTTGAGGTGTGGCCGCTGTTGTGGCAGGCGCCGCGTGAGCGACACCCGCCAGACAACACAGCAGACCGAGTGATAACCGCAGGCGCATCTCAGCGGCCGGAGGTGATGCTCAACCCTTTGAGCAGGCTCAGGGCCTGGGCCAATTGGTAGTCGTCATCCTGCGGCATTGCCTTGGCTTTGCCGCTGGAGCTGGTCGGTTTGTCGGCGCCGCCGTTGCCATTGCCCAAGTGACCTTGCAGATCGGCTTCCTTGAAGTACTCGCCGTCCTGCTCGTTGGTGATCTTGGCCTTGCGCACTTCGATGTCCGGGACGATGCCCTGAGCCTGGATCGAGCGGCCGTTCGGCGTGTAATACAGCGCCGTGGTGATCTTCAGTGCGCGGTCGTTGTTCAGCGGCAGCACGGTTTGTACCGAGCCTTTGCCGAAACTGGTGGTGCCCATGACCACCGCGCGTTTCTGATCCTGCAAGGCACCGGCGACAATTTCTGAGGCCGAGGCGCTGCCGCCATTGATCAGCGCGACCATTGGCACGGCTTCGCTTTCGTCCTTGCCGGTGGCGGAGAAGCGCAGTTCGGAGTTGGCGATACGGCCCTTGGTGTAAACGATCAGGCCCTTGGTGATGAAGTGGTCGACCACTTCCACCGCCGCTTGCAGCACGCCGCCGGGGTTGTTACGCAGATCGAGGATGATGCCTTTGAGCTTCTTGCCGTTGTCCTTGCGCAGCTTGGCCAGGGCCTTGGAGACTTCGTCGCCGGTCTTGACCTGGAACTGGGTGATGCGGATGTAGCCGTAGCCGGATTCCAGCAGCTGACTCTTCACGCTCTTCACTTGAATGATGGCGCGGGCCAGGGTCACGTCGAACGGCGCACCGCCGTCGCGCACCAGGGTCAGGGTGATTTTCTGGCCGATCTTGCCGCGCATCTTGTCCACGGCTTCGGTCATGCTCTGGCCGCGGGTCGGCTGGCCGTTGATCTTGACGATGAAGTCGCCGGCCTGAATGCCCGCCTTGGAGGCCGGGGTGTCATCGATCGGCGAAACCACCTTGATGAAACCGTCTTCGGCACCGACTTCGATGCCCAGGCCGCCGAATTCGCCGCTGGTGCTTTCCTGCAATTCAGCGAAGTCTTCCGGGCCCAGGTAGGCGGAGTGTGGGTCGAGGTTGCTGAGCATGCCTTTGATGGCGTTTTCCAGCAGGGTCTTGTCGTCCACCGGCTCGACATAGGCTGCCTTGATCCGATCCATGACCTCGGCAAAAGTGCGCAACTCTTCCAGAGGCAACGGCGCCTTGGTGGTCGCAGCAGTGCCCGCAGGCGCGACCGCCGGAGCAGGTTGAGCGGCAAACGCCAGAGGCGCGCCGATCACCAGGGCGATCGTCAGGGCCAGCGAGGTAAGGCGGGACAAATGCAGCATGTCGAACGAACTCCTAATGTAGGTGACTCAACGCCTATCCTTGCGCGCGGCACCATTGCGCTGGATCACTCGGGTGACCCTGCTGACGAATAGCGAAATACAGCGCTGGCGTGTCCTGCCCGCCACTGCTACCCACAGTGGAGATGGACTCACCGGCTTTTACCACGTCACCCGCAGACTTGAGCAGCGTCTGGTTATGACCATAAAGACTCAAAAAACCGTTGCCGTGGTCGAGAATCACCAGCAGCCCGGCGCCTCGCAACCAGTCGGCGAACACCACGCGACCGCCATGCACGGCGTGCACCTGGCTGCCGGCGGAGGCGCTGATCATCACGCCGTCCCACTTGGTGCGGGCGTCGTCGCCACGGGTTTCGCCAAAGCGTGCCAGCAGTCGACCATCGACTGGCCAGGGAAGTTTTCCCCGGCTTGAAGCAAAGGGGCCGCCGAAGGTCTCACCTGAACTTGATACCAGGGCGCCGGGTGTCGATTTAACGGGTTTGCGTGGGGCATCAGTGGCCTCAGCATCTGCTGCAGCCTGGGCCTCACGTAAACGCTTTTTTTCGGCTTCCTGCTGGGCGATCAGCGCTTTTTGCCGCGCTTCTTCTGCCTCTCGGGCCTGACGGGCCAAGGTTTCTTCAATGGTTTTAAGGACTTTAGACAGGTCTGCCTGATCCTGCTCGCGGGCCGCCAGCTTCTGATCCCGGGCCTTCACGTCGTCGCTGAGTTTGGCCAGGACTTGCTGGCGCTCCTTGCGGACTTTGTCGAGTTCTTCACGCTGGCTGTCGAGGCTGCTTTTCTGCACCAGCAATTGCGCCTGTTGCATGGCGATGTCTTTTTCGACATTGGCCAGTTGGCGCAGGGTTTCGTTGAAATTCTTCAGCTGCTCCAGGCGGGCCTGGCTCAGGTAGTCGTAATAGGTGAGGGTGCGGGCGAATTTTTCCGGGTTCTGCTGGTTGAGCAACAGCTTCAAGTACTCCTGACGACCGTTCTGATAGGCCGCGCGGGCCTGAATGGCGATCAGTCGCTGCTGTTCAATGCGCGCGCTCTGGAGTTTTTTTTTCTCGGCATCGAGTCGCTGCAACTCGGATTCGCTTTTCTTCAGCTCTTTTTGCAGGGCTTCGACCTGCTTCTCGAGCTTGCCCATCTCGGTCTCGGTGCCTTTGAGGTCTTTCTGCACACCGGACTTTTCTTCCTGGAGCTTGCCCAGCAGCTTTTTCAGCTCGGCAATGTCCTGACGCGTGGCGTCCAACTGTTGTTGGGTTTGCGCGCGCTCGTCAGCAAAGGCCGGTTGGAGCAGGCATGTCAGAGCAAGGGCTATCAGGACGCGAAGCATAGAGGCGGGCGACACCAGGGAAAGGGACGGGCCTAGTATGCCCGCCAAGCGCTGCAAAAAAAACGCCCAATTGGGGTTGTGTGATAACCGGACAGAAAAACACCGAAAACCAATGTGGGAGCGGCGGTGCGACGATTCGACTTGTTCGCGAATGCGGTGTGTCAGGCAACGTTGATGTCGACTGATACACCGCATTCGCGAGCAAGCCCGCTCCCACAGGGTTTTGGCGGTGTTTGATAGGGCGGGTTACACCAGAATCGACGTGCCGGTCATTTCCGCCGGTTTTTCCAGGCCCATCAACATCAGCATGGTCGGTGCCACATCCGCCAGCACGCCGCCGTCGCGAACCTTGAAGTCACGCTTGCCGACATAGATGAACGGCACCGGTTCGGTGGTGTGGGCGGTATGCGCCTGGCCGGTGGTTTCATCGGACATCTGCTCGACGTTGCCGTGGTCGGCAGTAATCAGGGCTTCACCACCGACTTTTTCCAGCGCATCGACGATGCGGCCAACGCACAGGTCGAGGCATTCAACGGCTTTTACCGCTGCGTCGAACACGCCGCTGTGGCCGACCATGTCGCCGTTGGCGTAGTTGACCACGATCACGTCGTAACGCTGGTTTTCGATGGCATCAACGATGCGGTCGGTGACTTCCGGGGCGCTCATCTCGGGCTGCAAGTCATAAGTGGCGACTTTTGGCGACGGGATCAGGATGCGTTCTTCGCCCGGGAACGGTTCTTCACGGCCACCGGAGAAGAAGAAGGTTACGTGGGCATACTTCTCGGTTTCGGCAATGCGCAGCTGGGTCTTGCCGTTTTTCGCCAGATAGTCGCCCAGCACGTTGTCCAGGCTGCCCGCGGCGAAGGCCGATGGGGCGGGAATGCTGGCGGCGTACTGGGTCAGCATGACGAAGCCGGCCAGTTTTGGCTGGCGGGCACGTTCGAATTCCTTGAAATCGTCTTCGACGAACACGCGGGTCAGTTCGCGGGCGCGGTCAGCGCGGAAGTTCATGAACACCACGGCGTCGCCGTCTTCGACTTTCACCGGCTCACCGATGCTGGTGGCTTTGACGAATTCGTCACTCTCGCCGCGTTCGTACGCGGCTTGCAGGCCTTCCTGAGCGGTGGCGGCGTTGAATTCGCCGTTGCCATCGACAATCAGGTTGTAAGCCTGGGACACGCGGTCCCAACGGTTGTCGCGGTCCATGGCGAAGTAACGGCCAATAATGCTGGCGATCCGGCCTTTGCCGAGGGCCTGGAAGGCTGCATCCAGCAGTTCGATGGACGACTGAGCGCTTTTCGGCGGCGTGTCGCGACCATCAAGGAAAGCGTGCAGATAGATTTTTTCGGCGCCGCGCTTGAAAGCCAGTTCGGCCATGGCAATCAGGTGATCCTGGTGGCTGTGAACGCCGCCATCGGACAGCAGGCCCATGAAATGCACGGCTTTGCCGGCAGCGACGGCTTTATCGACAGCGGCGCAGATGGTCGGGTTTTCGAAGAACTCACCGTCGCGGATCGATTTGGTCACGCGCGTGAAGTCCTGATACACCACGCGGCCGGCGCCGAGGTTCATGTGGCCGACTTCGGAGTTGCCCATCTGGCCATCCGGCAGGCCGACGTCCATGCCGCTGCCCGAGATCAGGCCGTTCGGCACGGTGGCCCACAGACGGTCCAGTACGGGCTTCTTCGCCGCAAAGATGGCGTTGGATTCAGGGCTCTCACTGTGACCGAAGCCGTCGAGAATAATCAGGACCAAAGGTTTAGGCGTGGTAGTCATGGATTCCACTCGTGGCTGAGTTAAAAGAGGGCGATGGAAAAGGGAGTGGCAGTTTAAAGCGAAGTTCCGGCCACGTCACCGCCGGACGGGGTTTGGCCCACCATAGTGGCTGTGTATACTGGCCGACATTTTAACGCCCTGGAACTTCCTTCGATGGTTGAACATCTGATCCAATTCGCCACCAACCACTACATTCTCGTGGGTATCTTCGTCGTACTGGCGGCCTTGCTTTTGGCCTATCAGATGCAAGGCGGCGGCCGCAGCCTGAGCACCGGTGAACTGACCGGGCTGGTCAACAAGGACGCGGGTATTGTGATCGACATTCGTTCGACCAAGGACTTCGCCGCCGGTCACATTGTTGGCGCGGTGAACATTCCTCACGACAAACTGACCGCTCGCGTTGGCGAACTGGAAAAGCACAAGGCCAAGACCATCATCCTGGTCGACGCCATGGGCCAGACTGCTGGCACGCATGCCCGCGAACTGATGAAGTCCGGCTTCACCGCCGCCAAGCTTTCCGGCGGTATTTCCAGCTGGAAAGGCGACAACCTGCCGCTGGTGAAGTGATATGAGCAACGTCGTCGTCTATTCCAGCGATTACTGCCCTTACTGTTCGCGAGCCAAGTACCTGCTCGAGAACAAAGGCGTGGCCTTCGAAGAGATCAAGGTCGATGGCAAGCCGCAGGTGCGTGCCGCCATGGCTCAGAAGGCCGGACGTACGTCCGTGCCGCAGATCTGGATCGGCAGCACCCATGTGGGTGGTTGTGATGATTTGTTCGCCCTTGAGCGCGCCGGCAAGCTCGACGCCATGCTCAAGGCCTGAATGCCTTCCCTATAAGACCCCAAGATCAGAAAGGATCTGAGATGACTGACCAACAGAACACTGCAGCTAGCGAAGAAGAAACCGCACCGCAATTCTCCTTGCAGCGCATCTATGTACGTGACTTGTCCTTCGAAGCACCGAAAAGCCCGGCAATCTTCCGCCAGCAGTGGGAACCGAGCGTCGGTCTGGATCTGAACACTCGTCAAAAGTCTCTGGAAGGCGACTTCCACGAAGTCGTACTGACGTTGTCCGTTACCGTGAAAAACGGTGAAGAAGTGGCGTTCATTGCTGAAGTGCAACAGGCCGGGATCTTCCTGATCAAGAACCTCGACGACGCTTCGATGAGCCACACCCTCGGCGCGTTCTGCCCGAACATCCTGTTCCCGTATGCTCGCGAGACCCTGGACAGCCTGGTCACCCGCGGTTCGTTCCCGGCGCTGATGCTGGCCCCGGTGAACTTCGACGCGCTGTACGCGCAAGAGCTGCAACGCATGCAGGCGGCTGGCGAGACTCCAACCGTTCAGTAAGCGGTCCTGAGTCAAAGCTAGTCCAATGTGGGAGCGGGCTTGCTCGCGAAAGCGGTGTAACAGGCAACGATGATGTTGAATGTTATGACCCCTTCGCGAGCAAGCCCGCTCCCACATTTGTTATGTGTGTTATTTAAAACCGAGCTGGCGCCAGCCTTCGTACACGGCGACCGCCACGGTGTTCGACAGGTTCAGGCTGCGGCAGCCTTCACGCATCGGCAGGCGCAGGCGCTGTTCGCCGGGCAGGGCATCGAGTACTTCTGCCGGCAAGCCACGGCTTTCCGGGCCGAACAGGAACGCATCGCCCTCGGCGAAGCTGGCATCGTGGAACGGCCGCGAGCCCTTGGTGGTAAAGGCGAACAGCCGAGGATGACCGAGGCTTTCCAGACAGCTGGCGAGGTCTGCGTGGCGCTGCAGGGTGGCATACTCGTGGTAATCGAGGCCGGCCCGGCGCAGACGCTTGTCGTCCATCTCGAAGCCCAGCGGTTCGATCAAATGCAGGTGGCAGCCACTGTTGGCGCACAGCCTGATAACGTTGCCGGTATTCGGCGGAATTTCTGGTTGGAAAAGGATGACGTGAAACATGCACGGCTCCGAAGGTAAAGATGAGCGGCATTCTACGCCTGAAGCTGACCCGCGTTCGAAGCTATTCCCGCGAGTGATGGCTTCGCTGGCGATTGTCGGGGTGATGGTGGGGTTGATGATCGGTCGCCTGACCACTCCCGACCCCAGCGAATTGCAGCAGGTCGAGGTCACGAACGATGGGCTGGTGGTGTGGTTCAACAACGAACCCAAGGCTCACGGCGAGTTCGTCGACGGTAGCCTCGCGTTGCTGTTCGAAGCTGAAGGAAAGGCACAGAAAGGTCAGCTCAAAATCAACGACAAGAGCGTGAACTGGCGCGTGCGTTTGAGTGATGGGGGGTTGTTGCTGACGGTGGTGGCGGCCCGGCCACTGCAGGGCGAGTGGGCCGGTAGCGAGGTCGATGACCGCTGGCGGCTGGAGATCCATCTCCGAGAGCAATAAAAGAGGGAATCCCCGGCCTGCCTGTACCAAGGTCCCCAAAACGGCAGGGCTCGCGCATTGCGCCGTGAGCCCGGTGTAAAGAAGGAACCCCTGACCTGCCTGTATCAAGGGCCCCAAAACTGCTTGGGCTCGTCGCTTGTGCGGTGTGAGCCCGGTGTAAAGAGGGGAATCCCCGGCCTGCCTGTACCAAGGTCCCCGAAACTGGGTAGTGAACTGAATCACTGAATGGACTGTTGCAGGGGGCGTGCCAGGTTTTAACAAGTTGAAACAGAATGTCGCGCTGAAACGTCGAAAGCCCCGTATTCCGGGGCTTTCGTGTTTTTTCGATAGGGGTTTTCTTGCAGATGAAGGCGGGGTTTTGGGTCGATTGTCATGCACGATTGCGGTTCACGGTGCATTGACGCGGTGCACGGAGCTCTAAATGTGGGAGCGGGCTTGCTCGCGAAGAGGCCGTGTCAGTCGACATTAATGTCGCCTGATACACCGCTTTCGCGAGCAAGCCCGCTCCCACATTGGTTCGATGTTGACCAAAAAATGATGCTCTTGCACAACATCTGTGTGCGAGCCTGCTCGCGATTGGTTCTGACAGTCAGCAGAAAACTAAAGGCTGCTAGCCTTCATCCCCCTCATCATCATCCCCACCATCAACCTTCATCCCCAACTCCTTGATCTTGCGCGTCAGGGTATTACGCCCCCAGCCCAGCAAAACGGCGGCATCACGGCGGCGGCCGGCGGTGTGTTTGAGGGCGGTTTCGATCATGATCCGCTCGAACGCCGGCACGGCGCTGTCGAGCAGGCTCGACTGGCCACGGGCCAACGCCTGGTCAGCCCACTGGCGCAGCGCTTGCTCCCAGTTGGTCACCGGCGCCGAATCCTGCGGCAGGTTCAGCAGCTCCGGCGGCAGGTCGCTGATGTGCACTTCGCGACCCGAAGCCATCACCGTGATCCAGCGGCAGGTGTTCTCCAGCTGACGCACGTTGCCGCCCCACGGCAGGTTCTTCAGGTATTCCTCGGTTTCGCTTTTCAGCAGCTTCGGCTCCACCGCCAGTTCTTGCGCGGCACGGCTGAGGAAGTGCTTGGCGAGGGTCGGGATGTCTTCGCGACGGTCCGACAACCGTGGAATGTGGATGCGAATCACGTTGAGGCGGTGGAACAAGTCCTCACGGAATTTCCCGGCATGCACCAGGGTTTCCAGATTCTGGTGAGTCGCGGCGATGATTCGCACATCGACCTTCACTGGCACATGACCGCCGACGCGGTAGAACTCGCCGTCCGCCAACACCCGCAGCAAACGAGTCTGGGTGTCTGCCGGCATGTCGCCGATTTCATCGAGGAACAGCGTGCCGCCGTCAGCCTGTTCAAAACGCCCGCGACGCAGGTTGGCCGCGCCAGTGAACGCGCCTTTCTCATGGCCGAACAGCTCGGATTCCATCAGGTCTTTGGGGATCGCCGCCATGTTCAGCGCAATGAACGGCGAAGCCGCACGCGGACTGTGACGGTGCAGCGCGTGGGCCACCAACTCTTTACCGGTACCGGATTCGCCGTTGATCAGCACGGTGATGTTGGAGTGGCTCAAGCGCCCGATGGCGCGAAACACTTCCTGCATCGCCGGCGCTTCACCGATGATTTCCGGGGTGCGGGTCAAGGCGACCGGGACTTCCAGGCCTTGCTGTTCCTGGGCGTGCTGGTTCGCGCGTTTGACCAGTGACACCGCTTCGTCAACGTCGAACGGTTTCGGCAGGTATTCAAACGCGCCGCCCTGATAGGACGCGACAGCGCTGTCCAGATCGGAGTGAGCGGTCATGATAATGACCGGCAGCCGTGGGTGTTGTTCGCGAATCCGCGCCAGAAGGTCCAGACCGCTGGCACCCGGCATGCGAATGTCGGAGATGATCACGTCTGGCTGCTGGCGCGCCAGGCGACTCATCACGCCATCGGCGCTGTCGAAGCTTTGCGTGGTCATGCCTTCTTGCTGCAAGGCTTTTTCCAGGACCCAACGGATAGAACGGTCGTCATCGACGATCCACACGGTTTCACTACGGCTCATGTCGATGTGGCTCCTTGTTCCAGTGGCAGAAAGATCGAGAAGGTGGTGTGGCCTGGATGGCTGTCACATTCGATCAGGCCCTGGTGCTGGCTGATGATGTTCTGGGTAATGGCCAGGCCCAGCCCGGTACCGTCCGGACGGCCGCTGACCATGGGAAAGAAGATGGTTTCCTGCAAGTCCGCGGGAATGCCCGGGCCGTTGTCGATGATTTCGATCTTGGTCACCAGGCGATGGCGCACGTGGCCGATGGTGAACTGGCGCATGGCGCGGGTGCGCAGGCTGATGCGGCCGAGGCGCAGCTCGTTCTGGCTGCTGATGGCCTGCATCGCATTGCGCACGATGTTCAGCACGGCCTGAATCATCTGTTCGCGGTCGATCAACACGTCGGGAATGCTTGGGTCGTAGTCGCGCACCAAAGTGATGCAGCCCTGGCTTTCGGCCTCCACCAGATGACAAACGCGTTCCAGCACTTCGTGGACGTTGCACATCGCCAGTGACGGCAGCTTATTGGAACCGAGCATGCGATCGACCAGATTGCGCAGGCGGTCGGCCTCTTCAATGATCACGTTGGTGTAGTCGCGCAGGCTTTCTTCCGGCAGTTCGCGGGCGAGCAATTGCGCCGCGCCGCGAATCCCGCCGAGAGGATTCTTGATCTCGTGAGCGAGGCCGCGCACCAGCATCTTGCTGGTTTCCTGTTTCGACAGCTGCGCCTCTTCCTTGGTGATTCGCAGCAAGCGGTCACGGGGGTGGACTTCCAGCAGCAGCATGGTGGCGCCGTTGGCCAGGATGGGCGTTACCGCGTAGTCGACGGTCAGTGTCTGGCCGGTGAGGGCGGTGAGCATCGCTTCGCGCTTGGTGAACGGATGTGCCTGCTCGACCGCCTGGCGCAGGGAGTTCAGCGCCTCGGTGGATTCGGTGAACAACTCACTGATGAACTGCCCATGGCTGCGCTGACCGCTGATGGCCAGGAGCATCTCCGCCGCCGGGTTCATGTACTCGAGGCGCAGTTCGGCATCGAGCAGAATGGTGGCGGTGGTCAGGTTGTCGAGTAGCAATCGATGCAGTGCGTCGCTAATGGTCATAGTAGGGCGTGCTCACCGTAAATGGCGAATCGCGTTGGCGCTGTGATCGCGCCAGGCAAGGCGTAGGACGCAGAGAATGGCTTTCCCTTTTCAAGTCCTACAACGCAGCATGGCGCGATCACAGCGCCAACCCGAAGGGCAAAGCCCCACGAGACGCAATCCGTCGTTATTCGTCGTTCATTTGGAGCAACCAAACTTCTCTCCTCATGCCTAGTCTTGCGTCTCGTGGGGCTTTGCGCGATCGCCATTTACGGTGAGCACGCCCTACTCCCTCTTTTGGAGCAGGGCATGCGCGTGAATAACGCGCCGATACGAGGAAAATGCAAAAACCAAACCAAGGCTCCGAAAAGAAGCGTTTAAGGCCTGAAACGGGCGTTTGACGCTCGTTTGCGTGGCGTTCTGCCAGCTTTGACGGGTACTTTCGAACCAAAATGGGTTGGTATATGGGTACGGTGCAACCAATTGCACCAATATAGTGCGCAAACCTGAACGGCGTTAGAAGAAGCGCAGGAAAGGATTTTTTTCTTCTACTACGGGTTTGTCTTTGAGCGGGCATTCCGGCCGTTGGCCGTAATCGGTGAGGGCGCAGGGTTTGACCTGGCGCTTCTGCGCGAGGGAGATGCGCAGCATGTGAAACGGCTGGTTGGCGGTGCGTTCGACCGTGCGGCCCTGTTCGTCGAGGATTTCCACTGAGAGGTTATGGCTGCCGCGATCGATGTTGCTCAGGGCGAACACCGGACTCAGGCCGGGCGCTGCGGTGGGTTGGCCGTCGAGTAGCAGTTGGTAGCGATGGCCTCGCTGCAGGCCGGGTTCGCTGGTGACGCTGACGATAATCTCGCCAGCATTGCTGCGTACCGTGGCATCTGGCTCCGGCACCAGTACTCTCAACATGTCGTAGTGGAACAGTGGTTTTGTTTCGGCCTTTTTTCCAGCCGTCACCGGTGCTGCGCCGCCGGGCTTGGCGGACATGCGATTGCTCGTTGCCATCGGCACACGCTTGGCATTGCCGGAACCTGGCTGGTCGGTGTAAACCCGATTGCCCTGGGCGTCGACGTAGGTGAACACCTCCGCTGTCACCGGCAGGGCGATCAGGCAGGTGATCAGGAGCCACAGCCTCACGGCTTGTGCACCCGTTGTACGGTGAACGTCACGGCGGGACTTTGTTGAACGATGTTTTCCCCGTCGATCACCTGCACCGCGAGGCTGTGTGTGCCGCGATCAATATTGACCAGTTGCAGGATCGGCACGTTGCTCGGCTGGCCGTAAGGCTGATCGTCCAGCAACAGCCTGAACAGATGAGGACCTTGCAGGCGCGGTTTGATCAGCACATTGACGGTGAAGGTGCCGTTGTTGGCACGCAGCGCTTCGGTGGTCGGCAAGTTGGTCAGTTCCAGCACCTCGTAAGCGCTAAGCGGTTGTTCACGGCTGGTGCCTTCGACAGGTGGCGCAGAAGCGGCTTGGGGCTCAACCCTGTTCAGCGGTGGCAACTCGACCGGCTGAGCCTTCATGCCATCGGGCGGTTGATTGCTGTAGGCGGTGTTGCCGTCGGCGTCGGTGTACTTGTAGATCTGCGCCATCACAGGGCAAGCGAAAAACAGCAGCAGAAATATCAAAAGTGACCGCATCCAGACTCCCTGTGGGTATCAAGGTTTACTCCGACAGTGGAATACCTTGGCTGCCAGCATAGAACACAATGAGTTCTACCGGCTTGTCACCGGTTTTGCCGCGATGGGTGATGTTGACCATTTCGGCCACCGCATCGCCCTGCTTGAAGCGTCGGACCTGGCCGCTGTCCTTGCTCTCAACTGTCAGCTCGCCGGCAAGAATGTACGCTGCATTGGGGATTGGATGGGTGTGCCAGTCGAGCGCAGTGTTTGCAGGTATCTTGAGTTTCAGGAGCGACAGCTCAGGTGCCGTCTTCGGGTAGGCGATGTAAGGCGTGTCGTCCCAGGATGCGCTGCTTTGCAGTAAAACAATACGTTCGATTGCCGCCGTCGGTGCTGCTGGGTTGCAGCCCGACAGGGCGCCTGCGGCCAGGGTGCCAAGCAGGGTTGTGAGCATGTAGATCTTCATTGTTCCATCCGTTGAGTGCAGGTAAGTCGGTACAGGCTACGAGCAACTCAAATGGGTTGATGCCGGACGAAACTGTGAATGTCATGGGAGATGGATCGATTGCTTGTCAGAAATTGCGGAGCGGCTCATCTGGATGTTTCCATGCAAGGCCCGATAACCTTGCGCAACCCGCTGTCGTCTTCTGGCAATACAAACTCTGCAATCAGCGGGGTATCACTCTTGCGCGAAGGCAGTGTCAACGTTGCACGCTGACCATGGGCAGTCTTAGTGAGCCAGTAATGCAACTCGCGCTTGTCGATGCTCGTACCGAACTCGAATACCCAACCGTCTTCTTGCAGGCTCCTTACCGAGCCCGAACCGCTAACCAGATAGCTGATGGGCGTGCGCGCGCCGGTTGTCAGGCGCAATGGTCCGTTTGCCGGTGCGCCCGGGCCTTCATAATCATCGGCATTGAAGCCAAGACGCTGTGTCGGGATAGTCAGGGACATTCTCATCGGGTTATCAGGATGACAACTTATCGCCAATAGGGCTTCGCCGGTTTTGCCGTCATAGCGCGTATTTCCGCTGAGAAGGGCCGTTTGAAACCGGCTGTCATCGGAAGATTTTTCCACCCGCCAGTGTTTGCTCTCATCAGCGGAATGGGAGCTATCAGTCGCGGCCCAGGCAGGTGTTAGCGTCGCAAGAAACAACGCTAGCGAATAAAGAGGGGTCGATGCTGATTTCATCTGATGGTCCTTCCGAAAAGTCCCGGGACAGTAAATGAAAATTGCTTGGAAGTTTCACAGAACTATTTTCAAAAAAATGCAAAAGCGTTTTGCCTGAAAACTTACGCCCACAAAAAAGGCCTCCGAAGGAGGCCTCTTTTTTGTCACGCCGCTTGCGCAGGCGCTACCGGATCAGCAGCTGTAGTACAGCTCGTATTCCAGTGGGTGTACGAAGGTACGTACTTTGATTTCTTCTTCGCTTTTCAGAGCGATGTAAGCGTCGATGAAGTCGTCGCTGAAAACGCCGCCTTTGGTCAGGAACGCACGACCTTTGTCCAGCTCTTCCAGGGCTTCTTTTAGGCTGCCACAAACTTGTGGGATCTCTTTCGCCTCTTCAGGCGGCAGGTCATACAGGTTTTTGTCAGCAGCATCGCCAGGGTGGATCTTGTTCTGGATACCGTCCAGGCCAGCCATCAACAGTGCAGCGAAGCCCAGGTACGGGTTAGCTGCTGGATCCGGGAAGCGGGCTTCAATACGGCGAGCGCGAGGGCTGGACACGTAAGGAATACGGATCGAAGCGGAACGGTTACGAGCCGAGTAGGCCAGCATTACCGGAGCTTCGAAACCTGGGACCAGACGCTTGTAGGAGTTGGTCGACGGGTTGGTGAAGCCGTTCAGAGCCTTACCGTGCTTGATGATGCCGCCGATGAAGAACAGGGCGGTGTCGGACAGGCCGGCATAGCCTTCGCCAGCGAAGGTGTTCTTGCCATCTTTGGCGATGGACAGGTGAACGTGCATACCCGAACCGTTGTCGCCGTACAGAGGCTTAGGCATGAAGGTCGCGGTGCGGCCGTATGCATCAGCAACGTTGTGTACGCAGTACTTCAGGGTCTGAACTTCGTCAGCCTTGGCAACCAGGGTGTTGAACTTCACACCGATTTCGTTCTGGCCGGCAGTCGCCACTTCGTGGTGGTGAACTTCGATGACCAGGCCCATTTCTTCCATAGCGTTGCACATGGAGGTACGGATTTCGTGGTCGTGGTCGAACGGAGGAACCGGGAAGTAGCCGCCTTTGACGCCTGGACGGTGGCCTTTGTTGCCGCCTTCCACGTCCTGGTCGGACATCCACGAACCTTGTTCGGAGTAGATCTTGAACATGGAACCGGAGATGTCGGACTTGAACTTCACTTCGTCGAAGATGAAGAATTCAGGCTCTGGACCCACGAATACGGTGTCGCCGATACCGGTCGACTTCAGGTATTCCTCGGCACGCTTGGCGATCGCACGTGGGTCACGGTCGTAGCCTTGCATGGTCGAAGGTTCGATCACGTCGCAAACCAGGATCAGGGTTGGCTCTTCGGTGAACGGGTCGAGAACGGCAGTGCTGTCGTCCGGCATCAGGATCATGTCGGAGGCTTCGATGCCTTTCCAGCCAGCGATGGAGGAACCGTCGAACATTTTGCCTTCTTCGAAGAAAGCTTCATCCAGCGCGTCGCGAGCCGGCATGGTCACGTGGTGCTGAGTGCCTTTGGTGTCCGTGAAGCGCAGATCAATCCACTTGACGTCATGATCTTTGATGAGTTGAACCGACTTCGACATAGTGTCCTCCGGGTGGCTTCGGGCTTAGTAGTGGATGCCCTTAGAATGTGGGTGATGCCGGCGCGAATACTCTGCCAAGGCAACCTGCCTCACAAGGGAGCAAATTGCATGCCAGTGCCCCACCATGGGTTTTTTGCCCCAATTTCACGCTTATAAAGGTGCAAAGCGCAGCAAAGCTGGAAATAGCGCCCCGTAATGTAGCGTCAAATTCGGTAAATGACCTGTTTTGGTGCGCGAAAAACCTTCTGCACATTAACTGGTTAAACCTTGAGCAATTTCCGCTATAATCCGCGCCCCCCTTTTTCGGCTGGCCCAGCGCGCGCTGTTTTCATGAAACTAATCGTAAAAGTCTTCCCCGAGATCACCATCAAGAGCCGCCCGGTACGGATGCGTTTCATCCGCCAGTTGGCCAAAAACATCCGTACCGTGCTCCGCGACCTGGACCCGGCCGTGGTGGTGAACGGTGTGTGGGACAATCTCGAGCTGGAAACCCGCGTCAGCGAGCCCAAAGCCCTGAAGGAGATGACCGAGCGCCTGAGCTGCATGCCGGGCATCGCGCATTTCCTTCAGGTCGACGAATACCCGTTGGGTGACTTCGACGACATCGTCGCCAAGTGCAAGCAGCACTTTGGTGATGCGTTGGCCGGGAAGATCTTTTCGGTGCGCTGCAAGCGTGCCGGCAAGCATGAATTCAGTTCGATGGACGTCGAGAAATATGTCGGCAGCCAACTGCGTCGTCAGTGCGGCGCCGCCGGAATCTCGCTGAAAGAGCCGGAAATCGAAGTTCGCCTCGAAATTCGCGACAAACGGTTGTTCGTGATCCACAACCAGCACAACAGCATCGGCGGTTATCCGCTGGGTGCCCTGGAACAGACACTTGTGCTGATGTCCGGCGGCTTCGATTCCACTGTTGCTGCTTACCAGATCATGCGCCGCGGCCTGATGAGCCATTTCTGCTTCTTCAATCTGGGCGGACGAGCCCATGAACTGGGCGTTATGGAAGTCGCGCACTTCATCTGGAAGAAGTACGGCAGCTCCCAACGCGTGTTATTTGTGAGTGTGCCTTTCGAGGAAGTACTGGGAGAAATTCTCGGGAAAGTCGATAACAGTCATATGGGCGTAGTTTTGAAGCGTATGATGTTGCGCGCTGCTTCCCGTATTGCCGATCGGCTGGAGATCGAAGCGCTGGTCACCGGCGAAGCGATTTCCCAGGTGTCGAGCCAGACGCTGCCGAACCTGTCCGTGATCGACTGCGTGACCGACAAGCTGGTCTTGCGTCCGCTGATCGCCAGTCACAAGCAGGACATCATCGACCTGGCCAACGAAATCGGGACTGCCGACTTCGCCAAGCACATGCCGGAATACTGCGGGGTCATCTCGGTGAACCCCAAGACCCACGCCAAGCGTCCACGCGTGGAGTACGAAGAACAACAGTTCGACATGGCAGTACTTGAGCGTGCGCTCGAGAACGCCAAACTGGTGCCGATCGATCGCGTGATCGACGAATTGGGCCAGGACTTGCAGATCGAAGAAGTCAGTGAAGCGCTGGCTGGTCAGATCGTCATCGACATCCGTCATCCGGATGCCGCTGAAGACGACCCGCTGAGCCTCGTTGGCATTGAGGTACAAACGATGCCGTTTTATGCATTGAACGCTCGTTTCAAGGAACTGGACCCTACTCGCCAGTACCTGCTGTATTGCGACAAAGGCGTGATGAGTCGCCTGCATGCCCACCATTTGCTCAGTGAGGGGCATGCCAATGTGCGCGTTTATCGACCGAGCTAAGAGCCCGGGGCTGTACGCCTGTGGCCTGCGTCACCGGCCCCCCGACTCTGCCGTCAAGCTGTAACGGCAAGGCCTGACTCTACTGTAAATCGCTGCCAAGACTTGTCAGCACACCGAATCCTCTGATCGAGATACACAAGTGATCGAAAATCTACGCAACATCGCCATCATTGCTCACGTTGACCATGGTAAGACCACCCTGGTAGACAAACTCTTGCGTCAATCCGGCACCCTGGAGCGCAACGAGCTCAACGACGAGCGCGTGATGGACTCCAACGACCAGGAGAAAGAGCGCGGTATTACCATTCTGGCGAAAAACACCGCCATCAACTGGAACGGCTACCACATCAACATCGTGGATACCCCGGGCCACGCCGACTTCGGCGGTGAAGTTGAACGCGTAATGTCGATGGTTGACTCCGTTCTGCTGCTGGTTGACGCTCAAGACGGCCCTATGCCGCAAACCCGTTTCGTGACCAAGAAGGCTTTCGAAGCCGGCCTGCGTCCAATCGTGGTGATCAACAAGGTTGACCGTCCAGGCGCGCGTCCGGACTGGGTTCTGGACCAGATCTTCGACCTGTTCGACAACCTCGGTGCTACCGAAGAACAGCTGGACTTCAAAGTCGTCTACGCCTCGGCCCTGAACGGCATTGCCGGTCTGGAACACACCGACATGGCTGAAGACATGACCCCGCTGTACCAGTCGATCGTCGACAACGTACCTGCGCCGAAAGTCGACCGTGAAGGTCCGTTCCAGATGCAAATCTCCGCTCTGGACTACAACAGCTTTCTGGGTGTTATCGGCGTTGGCCGTATCGCCCGTGGTCGCATCAAGCCGAACACTCCGGTTGTCGCTATCGACGCCGACGGCAAGAAGCGTACCGGTCGTATCCTGAAGCTGATGGGTCACCACGGTCTGCACCGTATCGACGTTGAAGAAGCAGCTGCCGGCGACATCGTCTGCATCAGCGGCTTCGACCAGCTGTTCATCTCCGACACTCTGTGCGACCCACTGAACGTCGAAGCAATGAAGCCGCTGACCGTTGACGAACCAACCGTTTCCATGACCTTCCAGGTAAACGACTCGCCTTTCTGCGGTAAAGAAGGCAAGTTCGTCACCAGCCGTAACATCAAGGAACGTCTGGACAAAGAACTGCTCTACAACGTTGCCCTGCGCGTTGAAGAAGGCGACACCGCCGACAAGTTCAAAGTCTCCGGCCGTGGTGAGCTGCACCTCTCGGTACTGATCGAAACCATGCGTCGCGAAGGCTTCGAAATGGGTGTTGGTCGTCCGGAAGTGATCATCCGCATGGTTGACGGCGTAAAGCACGAACCGTACGAAAACGTGACCATCGACCTGCCAGAAGAATCGCAAGGTTCAATCATGGAACAGATCGGTATCCGTAAAGGCGACCTGACCAACATGGTTCCGGATGGCAAGGGCCGTGTGCGCCTTGAGTACAACATCCCGGCTCGTGGCTTGATCGGTTTCCGTAACGAGTTCCTGACCCTGACCTCCGGTGCAGGCATCCTGACCTCGATCTTCGACCGTTACGACGTGATGAAGTCCGGCGACATGTCCGGCCGTCAGAACGGCGTGCTGGTTTCGGTTGCTACCGGTAAGGCGCTGACTTACTCGCTGGAAACCCTGCAAGCTCGCGGCAAACTGTTCCTGGGTCACGGTGAAGACGTGTACGAAGGTCAAATCGTCGGCATCAACAGCCGCGACAACGACCTGGGCGTTAACCCAACCAAAGGCAAGAAGCTCGACAACATGCGTGCCTCGGGTAAAGACGAAACCATCGCTCTGGTTCCGCCTATCCGTTTCACCCTGGAACAAGCGCTTGAGTTCGTGCAAGAAGACGAACTGTGCGAAGTCACTCCTAAGTCCATCCGTCTTCGTAAGAAGATCCTGGGTGAAAGCGAGCGTACCCGCGCTGCCAAGAAAGCCGGTAACTGAGTTTCGACTTAGTTAACTGCTAAAAAAACGCCCCCGACCGCAAGGTCGGGGGCGTTTTTGTTTGTTTGGGGAAGGGAAAATTGATGGTGGAGTTTTCAGAATCTTGGGATGACTTGGGATCGACCCCTCACCCTAACCCTCTCCCCAAGGGGTAGAGGGGACTGACCGAGTTGTTCTTTCGAGATACATCGACCTGAAATATCGAGTCGAACTCAGGTTTGAAAAGCTTGAAGATCTGCTCCCTTTCCCCCTCTCCCCACTGGGGAGAGGGCTGGGGTGAGGGGGGGGGCTCAAGAACGACGCAGAATCGGCCCTTAGCCTCGATCAGAACTTTTCGAGGGTGCGGCGGCTCTCGCTGGTCTCGCGCGCCACTTCTTTGGGCTTATACGCGCAATACCCCGGCCGCGGCCCGATTTTCGGGTGGTTGCGGCAAGTATCCGGACGCTTTTCATAAATAGTGCACAGACGGCTCTTACGATCCAGGTACAGGCAATCGTTGTTGCTCATGCGCTGAAGGGTGAAGATCTCGGACTTCTGGTTGTAACGCTCGACGATCCCTTCCTTCTGCAGACGCTTGGCGATGTTCTTCGGCGGCTCGCCGCGCTCGAATTCATCGACGATGCCGATACGGATCAGATCCTTGATCTTGACCTCGACCGGCAGGGTGCAGCAGCTGGAAACGCACGAACCACACATCGGGGCGGAGTACTTGGCCCAGGTATCGAGGCGGTCGATCTCCGCGGCGGCGATCAGGTTGGACTTCATCATCGGTTGTTACCAGCGTGCATCAGGGCGCGCGATCATACCGGGACTGGTGGATTTTTGAACAACCTTTCGCCAGATTTTTTCGTATTCCGCCCAATAACACCTGTAACCCGGCACGGCCCCTGCATTCTTTCCGGTGCGCGGCAAGGTAATGTCGATCTATCTCACACTAACGGGAAAAACTGCCGAACCAGAGTTCCAACGGCCTGTCAGACCGTCTAGGCTCAACTACTCCACGCTCGCTCGAGGTCCTATCAATGACTCAAGAACCACTTGTTCGCGAAGCAGAGGTGGCCGCATTTCGCGACGCCGTCTTGACCAAACTCACCTACGCGGTGGGCAAAGACCCGGATCACGCCTTCGACCACGACTGGTTCGAAGCCATTGCCCTGGCGGCGCGCGATCACATGGTCGAGCACTGGATGGATCACACCCGGCAGATTTACCGCAAAGGTCAAAAGCGGGTTTATTACCTCTCCCTCGAATTCCTGATCGGCCGTCTGCTCTACGACAGCCTGAGCAACCTTGGCCTGCTGGACGTCGCCCGCGAGGCCATGACTGAACTCGGCGTCGACCTCGAGCGCATCCGCCTGCTGGAGCCCGACGCCGCGCTGGGCAACGGTGGCCTCGGTCGTCTGGCCGCGTGCTTCATGGAAAGCATGTCGACCCTCGGCATTGCCGGCCACGGTTACGGCATTCGTTACGAACACGGCTTGTTCCGCCAGGCCATCGTCGACGGCTGGCAACAGGAGCAGACCGAGCACTGGCTGGATTTCGGTAACCCTTGGGAGTTCGAACGGCCAGAGGTCGTTTACCCGATCGGTTTCGGCGGCAGTGTCGAAACCGTCACCGACGACACCGGTAAGTCCAAGCAAGTCTGGACGCCAGCGGAAACCGTTCGCGCGATTGCGTATGACACGCCGGTCGTCGGCTGGCGCGGGGCGAGCGTCAACACGCTGCGCCTGTGGCGCGCCCGGGCCATGGAAGATTTGCACCTGGAACGCTTCAATGCCGGCGACCACTTGGGCGCCGTGGCAGAAGTCGCCCGGGCCGAAAGCATTTCCCGGGTGCTCTACCCGGCGGACAGTACCGAAGCGGGCCAGGAGCTGCGCCTGCGTCAGGAGTATTTCTTCGTCGCCGCGTCCTTGCAGGACTTGCTGCGCCGCCATCGCAACATGCACACCTCGGTCCTGACCCTGGGCGATCATGCCGCGATCCAGCTCAATGACACCCACCCCTCGATTGCCGTGGCCGAGCTGATGCGGCAACTGGTCGATGTCTATGACGTCGCGTGGGATGCCGCGTGGCAAGTCACCGTCGATACGCTGTCCTACACCAACCACACGCTGCTGCCGGAAGCGCTGGAAACCTGGCCGGTCGGTTTGATGGAGCGGATGCTGCCGCGGCACATGCAGATCATTTACCTGATCAACGCCCAGCACATCGATTCGCTGCGGGCCAAGGGTATCCATGACTTCGAGGTCCTGCGCGCGGTGTCGCTGATCGAAGAAGACAACGGCCGCCGCGTGCGCATGGGCAACCTGGCGTTCCTTGGTTCCCACAGCGTCAACGGCGTGTCCGGGCTGCACACGCAGCTGATGCGCAAAACGGTGTTCTCCGAACTGCACAAGCTCTACCCGGACCGAATCAACAACAAGACCAACGGCATCACCTTCCGCCGCTGGCTTTACCAGGCCAACCCGGAGCTGACCTCGATGATGGTCGACGCCCTCGGCCCGGATCTGCTGGACAACGCCGAAGAGCGTTTGCTCGGCCTGGAGCCATTCGCCGAGAAAGCCGCGTTCCGCAAGGCTTTCGCCGAGCAGCGCCTGCACAGCAAAAAAGCCCTGGCGTACATCATTCACGAACGGCTGGGGGTCGCGGTCAACCCGGCCGCGATGTTCGACGTGCAGGTCAAACGGATCCACGAATACAAACGGCAGCTGCTCAACCTGCTGCACACAGTCGCGCTGTACCAGGCGATTCGCGCCGAGCCGGAAGTCGATTGGGTGCCGCGGGTGAAGATCTTCGCCGGCAAGGCGGCGGCCAGTTATCACCAGGCCAAGCTGATCATCAAACTGACCAACGACATCGCCCGGGTGGTGAACAACGACCCGACGGTGCGCGGTTTGCTCAAAGTGGTGTTCTTGCCCAACTACAACGTCAGTCTGGCGGAAAGCATCATCCCGGCAGCGGATTTGTCGGAGCAGATTTCCACCGCAGGCTTCGAGGCTTCGGGCACCAGCAACATGAAGTTCGGCCTCAACGGCGCGCTGACCATCGGCACCCTCGATGGCGCCAACGTCGAAATGTGCGAACGCATCGGCGTGGAACACATGTTTATCTTCGGCCTTAGCGCTCAGCAGGTTGAAGCGCGCAAGCAGAACCATGAGTTCAATGCGACGCCGGATATTGCGGCCTCCCATCGGCTTAATGACGTCTTGCAAGCGATACGCGGCGGGGTGTTCTCGCCGGATGATCCTTCCCGTTACACAGGATTGATCGATTCGCTGATCGACTACGATCGCTTCCTGGTCTGCGCCGATTTCGACTCCTATTGGGAAGCGCAGATGCGGGTAGAAGCCCATTGGCACGATTCGAAGGAATGGTGGCGTTCGGCGGTGTTGAGCACCTCCAGGATGGGCTGGTTCTCGTCCGACCGGACCATTCGCGAGTACGCCACGGATATCTGGAAAGCTTTGGAGTAACTTTTAGCAATAATTGCGAGCAAGGCCCGTCGGTTGTTGGGCCTGGCCGATATACTAAGCGCCAACTTGACCCTTTGTGGGAGCGGGCTTGCTCGCGAAAGCGGTTGATCATTCAGCATTCATGTTGACTGACCAACCGCTTTCGCGAGCAAGCCCGCTCCCACATTGGATTTGTGGTGCAGATGCAATCTGCTCTCACACTGGATTCCGGGTGACTGGTCACTAGACTGAACCAGACGCTGTATCGCCCGGATTCGCCCCGCAGCGGGGCCGCTTAGGGATATCGACCATGCAATGGATGTTCATGCTGATAGGGATGGTGCTGGGCTGGGTACTCGACGAGTCGTTCAGCGATGCGCTGCTGGGCGCGCTGCTCGGGTTGGGTATTGGCCAGGCCATTCGCATTGGCCGCCTGGGTTCACAGGCCGCCGAGCAACGTAAGCTACTTGATCAGGCTCAGATCGCGCTGAATGCAGTGCAGCAACGACTGTCATTGCTGGAAGTGTCAGGCGTCAAGACGCCTGAATCCCACGAACCCGAGCCGCTTCCTGAATTCACGCTCGACGAAACCATTGTCGAAGCCCCGGAGCTGATCTGGGAACTCCCTCCCGAACTGGAACCGATTACCGCGGCGGCCGCCGAAGCGAGTCGTCCAGTGCCCGTCGATACCTGGAAACCCGAACCGGTCGCCCGCGAATCGCAACAACCCGCCATCCCGCGTGGCCCGAACTTCATCGATCGCGCCATCAGTGGCGCCCGCAACTGGCTGTTCGGCGGCAACACGGTGCTGCGGGTCGGCGTGGTGCTGTTGTTTCTCGGCCTGGCCTTCCTGCTGCGTTACGCCACCGAAGGCATGGTGGTGCCGATCGAGTTGCGTTACGCCGGTGTTGCGGCGGCGGCATTGGGGCTTCTGGGGCTGGGTTGGTGGCTTAGAACACGCAACAGCCATTTCGCGTTGATGTTGCAGGGCACCGGGATCGCGGTGCTGTACCTGACCGTGTTTGCCGCGATGCGCCTGCATCCGCTGCTCGACCCTACGGCGGCGTTAGGCCTGCTGGTCGCGGTGACGGTGTTCTCGGCGATCCTCGCTATCACTCAGGATGCCTTGGGCCTGGCTGCCGCTGCGGCGTTGGGCGGTTTTGCCGCGCCGATCCTGACCTCCACCGGCGCCGGCAACCATGTCGCATTGTTCAGCTATTTCGCTTTACTCAACGCCGGCATCCTCGCCATCGCCTGGTTCAAGGCCTGGCGGCTGCTCAACCTGATCGGCTTCGTCGGCACCTTCGGCATCAGTTTCGCCTGGGGCCTGCGTTCCTATGCGCCGGAGTTGTTATGGAGTACCGAGCCGTTCCTGATTGTGTTCTTCCTGATGTACCTGGCCATCGGTCTGCTGTTCGCCCGGCGCAAGTTGCTGGAAATGAGCGATGCACCCGAGGACGACAGCCGTGAAGCGCTGTTGCATTGGTCGGCGCGCAAGGGCGATTACGTCGACGGCACGATGTTGTTCGGTCCTCCGTTGGTGGGCTTCGGCTTGCAGTTCGCGTTGGTCCAGCACTTGGAATTCGCCGCAGCCTTCAGCGCGTTGGCGTTGGGCATGATTTACATGGGGCTGGCGCGGCTGCTGATGGGCGGACGAGCGTTGCTGTTGGCGGAAACCTGCCTGGCGCTGGGGGTGATCTTCGCCAGCCTGGCGATTCCGTTGGGGCTCGATGCACGCTGGACCGCTGCTGCCTGGGCCGTCGAAGGCGCCGGCATCTTCTGGCTGGGCCTGCGTCAGCAACGACCGCTGGCCCGAGCCTTTGCCTTGCTGCTGCAACTGGGCTCGGCTTTGGCCTTCCTCAGTGAACTGCGGATCGGCGAAAGCAGCCTGCTCGACGGTGCGCCGCTCGGTGCGTTGATGCTCGGCGTGGCGTTGTTGTTCAGCTTCTACCAGTTGCGCAAAGCCTTGCCCGAGCAGACGTCGGACTGGGAGCGCAAAGGGCTGCCCGTGTTGGCCTGCCTCGGTTTGACCTTCCTTTATCTGCTGGCGCCGTTGTTCTTCTTCACTCACGGTACGGCGATCAGTTGGGCGCTGGCGGGGTTGGCGACGTTGTTTGTTGGCTTGCGTCTGCAGTCGCGCACCTTCCTGTTCACCGCATTCGCCGTGCAGTTGCTTGGTGGTGCGTTGTTCCTGCTGCGGCTGCAAGGTTCGAGCGGTGAGTCTGGCGCCGTGTTCAGTGCGGGTTGGAGCGGATTGCTGAGCGCGTCGTTGATCGGCCTGGCGCTGATCGCTGGCATGTTGCTGGCGGCGCGCGATGAGATGGTCCGAAGCGACGTGCGATTGCTGCGCGGCTTGTCGGTGGTGCTGTTGGCAGGTCTGGTGTTGATCAATCTGGCGGTGCTGTTCGTCCTGCCTTGGCAAACGGCGAGTGCAGTATGGGCGGCCAGCGGTCTGTTCATCATCTGGCTGAGTCTGTACCTGAAGCAGCGCGTGAGTTTTGTCTTCGGTTTGCTGTTGCAGGTGATCGGTGGCGCGGCGTTCCTGATGGCCGGGCCGGATTTGCTCGGCCCGCTGGCGAGTGAAGGATTGAAGCCTCTGGCTCACAGCGGTTTCTGGACGCCGCTGGTGTTGGGTTTGGCTGCGATGGTCGGCGCCTGGCGCTTGCAGCTCGGCAATCATGCGTCGGCCTTCGATGGGCTGAGTTTGCAGCGTTTGTCTGAAGTGCTGCTGGTGTGGGGCGCGGGTTGGTGGGCGCTGGCGTGGGTCAGTGAGGTGCTGCGCTTCGCACCGTTGAATCTGCAAGCGACGTTGTTGCTGGCCGTTGCGGCGCTGAGCGTGGCGCTGTGGACGGTGTTGGCGTTGCGTTTGAAATGGTCGTCGCTGGGCTTGCTCTGCACCTTGCTGATGCCTGCGGCCGGTTTGGTGTTATTGGCTGCGTGGCACTCGCGTTATCACCCGGCGGCCAATTTTGGTTGGCTGGTATGGGCGGCCGTGTTCGTTGTGCACTTCATCTCCCTGCGGCGTCTGGCGCCGATGTTACCGGCCCGCGCCCTCAGTACCGCGCACGTGCTCGGCTGCTGGCTGTTGATCGGTGTGTTGGCCCTGGAGCTGCGTTACGGCCTGTTGCTGTTGTCCGAGCAGTACAACGCCTGGCGCTGGTTGGGTTGGGCGATTCTGCCGAGCCTGTATCTGGTACTCGCGGCGGCCCCTCGTGCCTGGCCATGGCCGGTGTCGACTTATACCCGCGAATACCGTGTCTATGCCGCCGCACCATTGGCATTGCTCATGCTCGGCTGGTTCTGGCTGGCGAACATCGTCAGCGACGGCACCGCCGAGCCGTTGCCTTACGTACCGCTGATCAACCCGCTGGAGCTGGGTCTGCTGTTTGCGCTGTTCGGCGTCTACGTATGGTCCCGCAGCGCCGTGACGCAACTGGCGATTCGCAAGGACTATGCTGAACACGCCACGCAACTGATCGCTGGCGCCTCGCTGTTTGTGTTCTTCACGGCGCTGGTGATGCGCACGGCCCACCATTGGGGCGGTGTGCCGTTCGAGCTGGATGCGTTGCTCGAATCCATGCTGGTGCAGGCCGGTCTGTCCATCGTCTGGACGTTGATGGCGCTGAGTCTGATGATCGGCGGTCATCTGCGTCATCGCCGTGAAGTCTGGCTGATCGGTGCGGCGCTGATTGGTGTGGTGGTGGCCAAACTGTTCTTTGTCGAATTGAGTAACCGCGGCGGACTCGCCCGGATCGTCTCGTTTATCGGCGTTGGCGTGTTGTTGTTGGTGGTGGGCTATTTCGCCCCGTTGCCGCCCAAGCGCTTTGATGCTGAGCCGGAGGCTGAAAAACCGGCCCCGCAAACCGAAGGAGTGTCGTCTTGAGTCAGAAGCTGAACCTGGTCTGGTTGGGCGCTGTTGCGCTGGGTGTGGCGCTGTCGGCCAGTGCCCAGGAAAAACTGGCGGACTTCGCCACGCAGGTGCCGTTGTCGGTCAGCGGCGAAGGTCCGTGGTATCGCCTCGAATTGCCATTGAGCGTGCAATTGAATGCGCGGCAAACCGATCTCAGCGATGTGCGCGTGTTCAATGCCGCCGGAGAGGCGCAGGCGTATTCCTTGGCGCGCGCGCCGGCGCAGACCAGCGAAAACCGTACCCTGACCGACGTGAAATGGTTCCCGCTGTACAACTCGGCAGACTCCACCGAGCATGCACCGAGCGTGCGGGTGCAATCGAGCGCCAACGGCACGCTGGTCGAAGTACAACCGTCCAGTCAGCTGGAGGCGGGCGAAGAAATGCTGCGCGGCTGGTTGCTCGACGCCAGCAGCATCAAAGCTCCGTTGCAGCAGTTGATCCTCGACTGGACCAGCGAACGCGACGGCTTCCAGCGTTTCACCATCGAAGCCAGCGACGACTTGCAGCATTGGCAGTCTTGGGGTGAAGGTCAGGTGGCACGTCTGACGTTTGCTGACGAACAGGTCGAGCAACATGAAGTCGCCCTGCCGGGTCAGTCGGCCCGCTATCTGCGCTTGCTGTGGAGCACGCCGCAATCGGCACCGACGTTGACTTCGGCGCAGCTGCAAAGCGCAAAGACCCGCAATCTGCCGTTACCGCTTGTCTGGTCGCAACCGCTGGCCGGCAGCAGCGTAAAGGCCGGTGAATACACCTGGCAATTACCCATGGGACTGAATGTCGAGCGCTTGCAGGTCGAGTTGAGTCAGCCCAACAGTTTGGCGCCCGTGACCTTGTCCGGTCGTCGGGAAAGCAGCCTGCCGTGGCAGCCGATGAGCAGCGGTTTGCTCTATCGCTTGACCCAGAATGGCCAGGACGTGGTGCAGAACGAATTGCAGCTGTCGGGGCAAATCGTTCAGCAGTTGAAGCTGACGGTGGACGAGCGCGGCGGCGGTCTGGGGGCAGAGGCGCCGACAGTGCGATTCGCCGTGCGCTCCATTCAATTGGTGTTCCTGGCGCGCGGGGCGGGGCCTTATACGCTCGCGCTGGGAAGTGCCACGGTGAAGGCGGCGAGCCTGCCGCTGTCGACGTTGATTCCGGATTACAGCGCTGCGAAGTTGGCGACATTGGGCAAGGCTACGGTGGACGGCGGGGCGGTGGCCACACCCGCGTCGACCGTGACAACGGCTGCGACGATCGACACAAACTGGAAGAAAATCGGGCTGTGGGCGGTGTTGCTGCTCAGTGTTTTGTTCCTGGGCGCGATGGCGTTCAGTCTGTTGCGCAAGCCGCCGGTCAAGCCTTGAAGGCGGGTGCTGCGCACCCAATCGCGAGCAGGCTCGCTCCCACAGTGGAATGCGGACCCTGTGGGAGCGAGCCTGCTCGCGAAGGCGGTTTATCGGTCGGTAAAGAACCCGGATTCGAACTACGCTCAACCGGGCGCATGAACTCTATTGGATGTAACACGTCTGATAGGAGGAAATGCGCCCTGACTCGCGTTAAACTGCGCGGGTTTTTAGCCCCCCATTCCACCGGAGCCTTCCATGTCCCGCGTTACCCTGAGTCGCTATTTGATTGAGCAGACCCGTAGCAACAACACCCCTGCCGATCTGCGTTTCCTGATCGAAGTGGTGGCGCGTGCTTGCAAAGAGATCAACCACGCCGTGTCCAAAGGCGCCCTCGGTGGTGTTCTGGGCAGCATGGGCACCGAAAACGTCCAAGGCGAAGTGCAGAAGAAACTCGACGTGATCTCCAACGAGATCTTGCTCGAAGCCAACGAATGGGGCGGTCACCTGGCTGGCATGGCGTCCGAAGAAATGGACAACGCCTACCAGATCCCGGGCAAATACCCGAAAGGCGCGTACCTGCTGGTTTTCGACCCATTGGACGGCTCGTCGAACATCGATATCAACGCGCCGGTCGGTACTATCTTCTCGGTGCTGCGTTGCCCGAACGAATACCTGAGCCAAAACGAGCCTTTGAACGAAAAGGCTTTCCTGCAGCCAGGCACTGAGCAAGTGGCTGCCGGTTACGCGATCTACGGTCCACAGACCATGTTGATCCTGACCCTGGGCGACGGCGTAAAAGGCTTCACCCTGGACCGCGAAATGGGCAGCTTCGTCCTGACCCATGAGGACATCAAGATTCCGCAGTCCACTCAGGAATTCGCGATCAACGCCTCCAACCAGCGTCACTGGGAAGCGCCGGTACAACGCTACGTCAGCGAATTGCTGGCGGGCGAAGAAGGCCCGCTGAAAAAGAACTACAACATGCGCTGGGTCGCCGCGATGGTCGCCGACGTGCACCGGATCCTGACCCGTGGTGGCTTGTTCATGTACCCACGCGACAGCCGCGAGCCGTCCAAGCCGGGCAAGCTGCGTCTGATGTACGAAGCCAACCCGATGTCGTTCCTGGTTGAACAGGCTGGCGGCGCTTCCACCGATGGCCATCAGCGCATCCTCGACATCAAGCCTGACGGCTTGCACCAGCGTGTCGCGGTGTTCCTCGGTTCGAAAGAAGAAGTCGAGCGCGTCACGGCTTACCACAAGGAATAAACCATGAGCGCGCCCTGGCAGCCGTTGCTCGAATGGTGGTTCGGAACATTCGAATCCCCCAGCGAAATAGCGGCTGACAAGGGCAAGTTATGGTTCGGCAAGCGCGACAGCCAGGACCTCGAAGCGCAGACGCGTTTCGGGGACTGGGTCGAGCAGGCACTGGCCGGCGGATTGACCGAGTGGGCGCAACGCCCCGAAGGTTGGCTGGCCCTGGTGCTGCTGCTCGATCAGCTCCCGCGAATGATCTTTCGCGACACTCCCAAATCCTTTTCAGGCGACCTCAGGGCTCAGGCACTGGTGGCGCAAGGCATTGCTGCGGATTTCGATCGGCAGTTGCAGCCGATCCAACGGGTATTCATCTACCTGGTGTTTGAGCATTGCGAGAATCTGGCGGTGCAGAACGAAGCGGTTTCGCGGTTTATCGAGCTGGTTGAACAGCAACCCGAGGCGGATCGTGCGGTGTTTGCGGACAACCTGGATTATGCCGAGCGGCATCAGAAGATCATTGCGCGGTTTGGACGGTTTCCACATCGCAATGCGGTGTTGGGACGCGAATCTACGGCTGAGGAAATTGAGTTTCTTTCAGCGCCTGGTTCAAGGTTCTAAATCTTCATCGCGGCTGATGCCGCCTTCGCGAGCAAGCCCGCTCCCACAGTGGACTTGTGATCGACGCAAATCCACTGTGGGAGCGGGCTTGCTCGCGAAGGGGCCCGCAAGAATGGCTTAAATCCTGAAGCTTCCGACCAATTGCTTCAACCGCGCCGCCTGCTGCTCAAGATCCGCACACGCACGCAACGTCGCCTGCAAGTTCTCCACGCCTTCCTGATTCAGCGTGTTGATCTCGGTAATGTCGACATTGATCGACTCCACCACCGCCGTCTGCTCTTCCGTCGCAGTGGCCACCGACTGGTTCATCCCGTCGATCTCACCGATACGCTGGGTCACGCTGCCCAGACGTTCACCCGCCTGGTTGGCGATGCCAACGCTGCTTTCGCTCTGACGCTGGCTGTCGGTCATGGTGATCACGGCTTCCCGGGCGCCGACTTGCAGCTCCTCGATCATCTTCTGCACTTGCTGCGCCGAATCCTGAGTCCGGTGCGCGAGGTTGCGCACCTCGTCCGCGACCACGGCAAAACCGCGACCGGCTTCACCGGCTCGGGCCGCTTCGATGGCGGCGTTGAGTGCCAGCAGGTTGGTCTGCTGGGAGATGCTGGTGATCACTTCCAGAATCTGCCCGATGTTCACGGTGTTGCTGTTGAGCGTTTCGATGTTGCCGCACGAATCGCTGATCTTCGCCGAGAGCTGCTGCATCGCCGCAATGGTTTTATCGACGACTTGCTGGCCGTCCTCGGCCAATGCACGAGCATCGCTCGAATGCTGAGAGGCGAGGGCGGCGTTCTGGGCGATTTCCTGGGCGGCAGCACCCAGTTCGTTGATGGCGGCGGCCACGCTGCTGGTGCGCGAGGCTTGCTGGTCGGAGTTGAACATCGACGAGTTCGACGCCGCCACCACACGCAAGGCGACTTCGTTGACCTGGCCGGTGGCCGAGGACACTTCGCGAATCGACGTATGAATACGCTCCACAAAGCGGTTGAAGGAGGTGCCCAGTGCACCGAATTCGTCCTGGCCGTGAATCGTCAGGCGTTTGGTCAGGTCACCTTCGCCTTCGGCGATGTCATGCATCGCGCGGCCCATGGTCAGCAGCGGCTGCATCAGGAAGCTGATCAGCATGCCCAGTAGCGCGATGATGATCACCACGGCAATGACCATGGCGATGATCGCCGAGGTGCGGAACTCGCTGAGCATCGAGAATGCGGTGTCCTGATCCAGCACCAGCGCCACGTACCAGTCTGCCGAGGGCACACCGTTGACGTGGGTAAAGGAGATGAATTGACGTTTGCCTTCGATCTCGACTTCTTTCATGCCCGGGCTGACTTTCGGCGCGCCGTTCGGGTAGGCGTCGGTCAGGCTCTTGAGCACCAGTTTGCTGTCCGGGTGGATCAGGATCTTGCCGTCGGCGCTGACGATAAACGCGTGGCCGTGGCCGCCGAAGTTCAGCGAGTTGATGATCGCGCTGACGCTGGACAGGTCGATATCTGCGCCAGCGACGCCGATCATTTGATTCTGATATTTCACCGGGGTGGCAACGGTGATCACCAGTTTGCCCGACGACGCGGCGATGTAAGGTTCGGTGACGATGGTCTGTTGCGCACCGTTGGCCGCCTTGTACCAGCCACGGGCGCGGGGGTCGTAATCCGCTGCACGATTGCCGGCCGGGACCGAGAACATCACGCCGTCGGTGCCACCGAAGTAGCTCAACTGAAAATTACTGGTGTAGGCGGGCAGGTCGATAGCGCGTTTGAGGTTGGCCTGGGCGCTACCGTCCACGGCGATCTGCTGGGACAGCGATTGCAGCAACTGCATGCGGCTTTCCAGCCAGGTCTGGATGTTGCTGGTGGTCAGGCTGCCGAGTTCCTGCATCGAGGATTCGGTACTGCTGCGCAGGGTTTGCCGCTGGCGGTAGTCGTTGAAGAGGATGAAACAAGCGAATGCAACGGCCACCACGAGGGCGGCAGCCAACAAGATCTTGTGGCTGAACTTCATGTTTCTGGTCATTAAATGAGCTACCGCGGAGGGGCTGGTCAACAAAGGGGCGTCAATTTGCCACAGTCGTGGGCGTTGCGCTGCTTTTATGTCGACTGGCCGACGCCAAAGATTAGGCGGTTTTTGCGAAAACCGACGAAATACCCAATAGCGAAAGTAAAGTTGCAGATTTTCCAAATAAGGCAGACGAGCGGCCTGATAAATAGCCGGCCGCCCAGGGAACCAGATAGGGGTTTTCTCTTCTAAGCTTCAGCTTGGCAGCCATGCCATTCCCCTTCGCCCCAGGAGCTACACCATGTCGCTGCGTTCTATCGCCCTGCTTTCGTTCTGCGTGTTGTTGGCCGCTTGCAGCAAGATCAATCAGGAAAACTACTCGAAGCTGTCGTCAGGCATGCCCAAGGCCGAAGTAGAAGCCTTGCTGGGCAAGCCCGCCGATTGCTCGGGCGCGCTCGGCATGTCCAGCTGTACCTGGGGCGACAAGAACAGCTTTATCAGCGTGCAGTACGCCGGTGACAAAGTGCTGATGTTTTCCGGCCAAGGCCTGAAGTAAACCGGGGTTATACGCCCACGGGAGAAAAACAATGAAGCGGTTACTGATAGTCCTTTTAGCCGGCCTGGTTTTGGCCGGCTGCGCCACCTCTGGCGTAGATCCGTTGGCACCGAAAACTGCCAATAGCGTCAATCTCAAGAAGTACCAAGGGACCTGGTACGAGTTGGCTCGTCTGCCGATGTATTTCCAGCGCAACTGCGCGCAATCCGAAGCCCATTACACGCTCAAGCCTGACGGCACGGTGTTGGTGCACAATCGCTGCCTGACGGCGGACTGGCAATGGGAAGAGGCCAAAGGCGTGGCCTGGCCACAGGAACCGGGCAAAACCGACAAGCTGTGGGTCGAGTTCGATACCTGGTTTTCGCGGCTGATTCCGGGTGCGGCGAAGGGAGAGTACTGGGTGTTGTACGTCAGTGATGACTACAAGACCGCCATTGTTGGCGATCCGAGCCGCAAGTATCTGTGGCTGCTGTCCCGGACCCCGACGGTCAATGGCGTCGTGCGTGAGGAACTGCTGAGCAAGGCGCGTCAGCAAGGTTACGACACCACGCGGCTGATCTGGCGCGCGACAGATACGCAGATGGCCAAGACCTCGAACTAATGGCTCGCGAATAACAAATGTGGGAGCGGGCTTGCTCGCGAAGAGGCCATCACATTCAACATATTCGTTGACTGTTAAGCCGCCTTCGCGAGCAAGCCCGCTCCCACATTTTTTTTTGTGTCAGCCCAAGAGATCGCGCAGGACTTGGGTGAAGGCGCGGTTACTTTCTTCTTCGTCCGCATGGCGCCCGTCGCGCACAACCCACTGGCCATTGACCAGCACATCGCGCACCTGGCGATCACCGCCGGCAAACAACCAACGATTGAGAATCCCGTCGCCACTGGCTGTCGCCAGGTACGGATCGTTGCCATCCAGCACCAGCCAATCCGCACGTTTGCCAACTTCCAGCGCGCCAATCGACTGACCCAGCGCTTGAGCGCCGCCATCCAGCGCCGCGTCGTACAGCGTGCGGCCGACCATCGGCTGATCCGCGCCATACAAACGGTTACGGCGTTGGTCGCGCAGACGCTGGCCGTATTCCAGCCAGCGCAATTCTTCCACCACGCTCAATGACACATGGCTGTCGGAACCGATGCCCATGCGCCCGCCCTGAGCGAGGAAATCCACCGCCGGGAAAATCCCATCGCCCAGGTTGGCTTCGGTGGTCAGGCACAAGCCGGCGATGGCGCGACTCTTGGCCATCAGCGTGACTTCTTCCGGGTTGGCGTGGGTGGCGTGAACCAGGCACCAGCGCTGATCGACTTCGGTGTTCTCGTACAGCCATTGCAGCGGACGACGGCCGCTCCAGCTCACGCAGTCATCGACTTCTTTCTGCTGCTCGGCGATGTGGATGTGCACCGGGCACTGCTTGTCGCTGGCCGCCAATACTTCGCTGATCTGCTGCGGTGTTACCGCGCGCAACGAGTGGAAACACAAACCCAGCGACTGCGCCGGTTGCTGCGCCAGGATCGGCTGCAAGCGCGACTGAAGCTTGAGGTAGTTTTCGGTGCTGTTGATAAAGCGGCGCTGGCCGTCGTTCGGGGCTTGGCCGCCGAAACCGGAATGGCTGTAGAGCACCGGCAGCAGGGTCAGGCCGATCCCGGCGGAACTGGCGGCCTGGCTGATGCGCAGGGCCAGCTCGGCCGGGTCCGCGTAAGGCTGGCCGTTGGTGTCGTGGTGTACATAATGAAATTCCGCGACCGAGGTGTAACCGGCCTTGAGCATTTCGATGTACAGCTGACGGGCGATGACGCCGAGTTGATCCGGGCTGATTTTTCCGACGAGGCGATACATCAAATCGCGCCAGGTCCAGAAACTGTCATTCGGATTACCCGCCACTTCCGCCAGTCCGGCCATGGCGCGCTGGAAGGCGTGGGAGTGTAAATTCGGCATACCCGGCAGCAGCGGACCGCTAAGCCGTTCTGCGCCATTTGCGTTGGAATCGGCCTGGATATGGGTCAACACGCCATCGGCGCTGACCTCAAGACGTACATTGTTGGCCCATCCACTAGGCAGCAGCGCGCGTTCGGCAAAGAAGGCGGACATGGTTCAGCACCCCATCGTGTGTTATTTGTATATACATATACAGACGTTTGCCTGCTCGGTAAACTCCGGCAAGCTAGCAATCTCTAACAAATGAACAAGGATTAACCGTGCCAACTCCGTCTGCCACATTGCCGCCGAATGCCAATCTGAGCGCCAATCTGGGCGACAGTCCGGCGCCCTTGTACGCCCGCGTCAAACAGATGATCACCCAGCAAATCGACAGTGGAAACTGGCCGCCGCACTACCGCGTTCCGTCGGAAAGCGAACTGGTCAACCAGCTGGGCTTCAGTCGTATGACCATCAACCGCGCCCTGCGCGAGATGACCGCCGACGGTCTGCTGGTGCGCATGCAGGGTGTCGGCACGTTCGTCGCCGAGCCGAAAAGTCAGTCCGCGCTGTTTGAAGTCCACAACATCGCCGACGAAATCGCCTCCCGTGGCCATCGCCACACCTGCAAGGTCATTACCCTCGAAGAAGAGGCTGCCGGTTCCGAGCGGGCACTGGCCCTGGACATGCGTGAAGGCCAGAAAGTCTTTCACTCGTTGATCGTGCATTTTGAAAATGATATCCCGGTGCAAATCGAAGACCGTTTCGTCAACGCATTGGTAGCACCGGACTACCTCAAGCAGGACTTCACCCTGCAAACGCCATACGCCTATCTGAACCAGGTCGCGCCGCTGACTGAAGGCGAGCACGTGGTCGAAGCGATTCTGGCCGAAGCCAGCGAGTGCAAGTTGCTGCAGATTGAAAAGGGCGAGCCGTGCCTGCTGATTCGCCGCCGCACCTGGTCCGGCCGTCAGCCAGTGACCGCCGCCCGTTTGATCCACCCCGGTTCCCGTCATCGTCTGGAAGGTCGGTTTCATAAATGAATCAAGTAAAGGTTCTACGCGCAAAAGATTACCCGCGCATGCCGTGGAAAAACGGCGGCGGCAGCACTGAAGAAATCACCCGTGATGGAGGTGCCGGCCTTGAGGGTTTCGGCTGGCGTCTGTCGATTGCCGACATCGGCGAGTCGGGCGGCTTCTCGACATTCGCCGGCTATGAGCGAGTGATCACTGTGCTGCAAGGCGACGGCATGACCTTGCGGGTTGATGGTCAGGACACTCGGCCATTGTTACCGCTGGAGCCCTTTGCGTTCAGCGGCGAGAGCCAGGTTTCCTGCACATTGCTCGGTGGGCCGATCCGCGACTTCAACCTGATTTATGCACCGCAGCGTTATAGCGCGCGGTTGCAGTGGCTGGATGGCGAGCAGCGGTTTTTCAGCTCGGCAGGCACCGTGCTCGTATTCAGTGTCACCGACGAACTTGAAGTGAAGGTCGGTAACAGTGCCTCACAACTCGGTCGCCATGATTGCCTGCAACTCGACGGTAACGCCGGCCTGCTGGAAGTCTCCAGCAATGGCCCATGCTGCGTGATCGAACTGACTGCACGCTGATTAACTGCTGAAGCAATCTAATGTGGTGAGGGGATAAATCCCCTCACCACAAAGCAGCCTTCTACCCCTGTTTCCCATCGCGCACCATTTTGTTACCGAACGCCCCAGCGTGGCGCAAAACCCCGCTCAAGTAACAGCTGTCATCCCTCTCGTAAAATCCCCCAAAAAATTTCATCTTTGCCAGAACCCTTGATCCAGGCGCTTTCCAGCCCTTTCAGAACTTTTCTTGAGCGCGCATTCAGCAAGTTGGCCGCTTGATTGCATATGCTTGTATGTACAAGTAAAGACGTATGCGTATGAGTCGATCGAGACTCCTCGCAACGTCCACTGATTCGCTTGTGTCGCGTTGACGCGCACAGGCTGGCTTACCCACCGCCAGGGTTGGTTTGGATTGATCGCTGAGGAGTCTTTTTCGTGACTGACAATACCCAGAAACCTACTAAATACCGCAATGTAGAAATCCGCGCTGCCCGCGGTAACAAGCTGACCGCCAAGAGCTGGCTGACTGAAGCGCCGCTGCGCATGCTGATGAACAACCTCGACCCGGAAGTCGCCGAGAACCCTAAAGAACTGGTGGTTTACGGTGGTATCGGTCGTGCGGCACGTAACTGGGAATGCTACGACAAGATCGTCGAAAGCCTGACCAACCTGAACGACGACGAGACCCTGCTGGTACAATCCGGCAAGCCGGTCGGCGTGTTCAAGACCCACAGCAACGCCCCGCGCGTACTGATCGCCAACTCCAACCTGGTGCCACACTGGGCGAGCTGGGAACACTTCAACGAACTCGACGCCAAAGGCCTGGCCATGTACGGCCAGATGACCGCCGGCAGCTGGATCTACATCGGCAGCCAGGGCATCGTTCAAGGTACGTACGAAACCTTCGTCGAAGCCGGTCGCCAACACTACAACGATGACCTGAAAGGTCGTTGGGTCCTGACCGCAGGCCTCGGCGGCATGGGCGGCGCTCAACCTCTGGCCGCGACCCTGGCTGGCGCCTGCTCGCTGAACATCGAATGCCAACAGGTCAGCATCGACTTCCGTCTGAACAGCCGTTATGTCGACGAGCAAGCCACCGACCTCGACGACGCGCTGGCCCGCATCGCCAAATACACCAAGGAAGGCAAAGCGATTTCCATCGCCCTGCTGGGTAACGCGGCTGAAATCCTGCCGGAACTGGTCAAGCGTGGCGTGCGCCCGGACATGGTCACCGACCAGACCAGCGCCCACGACCCGCTCAACGGTTACCTGCCAGCCGGCTGGACCTGGGAAGAGTACCGCGCTCGCGCCAAGACCGAGCCTGCTGCCGTGGTCAAGGCCGCCAAGCAATCGATGGCTGTACACGTTAAAGCGATGCTCGAATTCCAGAAAATGGGTATTCCGACCTTCGACTACGGCAACAACATCCGTCAGATGGCTCAGGAAGAAGGCGTCGAGAACGCATTCGACTTCCCGGGTTTCGTACCGGCTTACATCCGTCCGCTGTTCTGCCGCGGTATCGGTCCGTTCCGCTGGGCTGCACTGTCGGGCAACGCCGAAGACATCTACAAAACCGACGCCAAGGTCAAAGAACTGATCCCGGACGACGCGCACCTGCACAACTGGCTGGACATGGCGCGCGAGCGCATCAGCTTCCAGGGTCTGCCGGCACGTATCTGCTGGGTTGGCCTGGGCCTGCGCGCCAAGCTCGGTCTGGCGTTCAACGAAATGGTTCGCAGCGGTGAATTGTCCGCGCCAATCGTGATCGGTCGCGACCACCTGGACTCCGGCTCGGTAGCCAGCCCGAACCGCGAAACCGAATCCATGCAAGACGGTTCCGATGCCGTGTCCGATTGGCCACTGCTCAACGCTCTGCTCAACACCGCGAGCGGCGCGACCTGGGTTTCCCTGCACCACGGCGGCGGCGTCGGCATGGGCTTCTCCCAGCACTCGGGCATGGTGATTGTCTGCGACGGTACTGACGAAGCGGCCGAGCGTATCGCTCGCGTGCTGCACAACGACCCGGCTACCGGTGTCATGCGTCACGCCGATGCGGGTTACCAGATCGCGATCGACTGCGCCAAGGAACAGGGGCTGAACCTGCCGATGATTACCGGCAAATAACGCAATACCTGTGGGAGCGGGCTTGCTCGCGAAAGCGGTAGACCAGTCGGCATTGATGTTGGATGTGCCGGCCTCTTCGCGAGCAAGCCCGCTCCCACAAAGAGCCGCTTCACAGTGAATTCCAATAACAATCCACAGAGGTTGAATCATGGCTGTTAACAGCGATCGTGCAGGCAGCAAACCGTTGATCGAGAAACGTTCGATCGACTACATCCCGGAAGCGGAAAGACACGGTCGTCTGTTGAGCCAGTTCACCCTGTGGATGGGTGCCAACCTGCAAATCACCGCGATTGTCACCGGGGCCCTGGCCGTGGTGCTGGGCGGTGACGTTTTCTGGTCGTTGATCGGTCTGTTGATCGGTCAACTGCTCGGCGGTGGCGTAATGGCACTGCATGCGGCGCAAGGGCCCAAGCTTGGCCTGCCGCAGATGATCTCCAGCCGGGTGCAGTTCGGCGTGTATGGCGCGGCCATTCCGATCGTGCTGGTCTGCCTGATGTACCTCGGCTTCACCGCAACGGGCACCGTGCTGTCCGGTCAAGCGCTGGGCCAGTTGTTTGATGTCAGCGACAGCGTCGGCATCCTGATCTTCGCCAGTGTCATCGTGCTGGTCACGGTGCTTGGTTATCGGGTGATCCATTGGATCGGCCGTGTTGCCAGTGTCATTGGCGTGATTGCTTTTGTTTATCTGTTCAGCCGTCTGATGAGCCAGGTTGATGTTGGCGCACTGTTGCAAATCCGCCACTTCAGCTGGAGCAGTTTCCTGCTCGCGGTATCGCTCGCGGCGTCCTGGCAGATCGCCTTCGGTCCTTATGTGGCTGACTACTCTCGCTACCTGCCGAGCAAGATTTCCTCGGTGAAAACTTTTTTTGCCGCAGGCGCAGGTTCGGTCATTGGTGCGCAGGTAGCGATGGTCCTCGGCGTGTTCGCTGCCGCATCGGCCAACGGCCAATTTGCCGGTCACGAAGTCGCCTACATCGTCGGTCTGGGCGGTACCGGTGCCACCGCTGCGCTGCTGTATTTCAGCATCGCGTTCGGCAAGGTCACCATCTCCACGCTGAACTCCTACGGCAGCTTCATGTGCATCGCGACCATCATCAGCGGTTTCCGTGGTGACCTGAAGGTCTCGCGCTTGCAGCGTCTGGTCTTCGTGCTGGTCATCGTCGGTGCTGCGACCCTGATGGCGCTGCTCGGTCAGCACTCGTTCCTCGGTGCATTCAAGTCCTTCATCCTGTTCCTGCTGGCGTTCTTCACGCCATGGAGCGCGATCAACCTGGTGGACTACTACTGCATCACTCGCGAGCGCTATGACGTGCCGGCACTGGCCGATCCGAATGGTCGCTACGGCCGTTGGAACGCCCTCGGTATCAGCGTCTATGTCTTCGGTGTGCTGGTGCAGCTGCCGTTTATCTCCACCAAGTTCTATACCGGTCCGCTGGTGGCGGCCCTGGGTGATGTGGATATTTCCTGGATCATCGGTCTGGTGATTCCTGCAGCCCTGTATTACGTGTGTGCGAAAAAATGGCACAGCGCAGTTCCCGATCACCTGATCCTGCCGCTCGAGCAGGACAGCGATGCAGCACCTATAACAAGCGGGGCCGGTCGCGCTGCGGCGCAGGCCTGATTGGACGTGGACAGGGCTGGATGCCTCTTGACTGCCGTAAGCCAACTCATGATTAGGAGCGTCACTACAATGAAATCGAACAAGACCCTGCTGACCACATTGCTTTCCATGGGCCTGCTGGCCAGCGCCGGCGCCACTCAGGCGGCGGGTTGGTGCGAGTCGGGCAAACCGGTGAAATTTGCCGGCCTGAACTGGGAAAGCGCCATGCTGCTGACCGACGTGCTGCAAGTCGTGTTGGAGAAAGGCTACGACTGCAAGACCGACAGCCTGCCGGGCAACTCCATCACCATGGAAAACGCCCTGAGCAGCAACGATATTCAAATCTTCGCCGAAGAGTGGGTCGGCCGTAGCGAAGTCTGGAACAAGGCTGAGAAGGCCGGCAAAGTTGTCGGTGTCGGCGCGCCTGTCGTGGGTGCTGTCGAAGGCTGGTACGTGCCGCGTTACGTGATCGAAGGCGACGCCAAGCGCAAGCTGGAGCCTAAAGCCCCGGACCTGAAAGCGATCGCCGATCTGGGTAAATACGCTGCAGTGTTCAAGGACGCCGAAGAACCGTCCAAGGGCCGTTTCTACAACTGCCCGGCTGGCTGGACCTGTGAGCTGGACAACAGTGAAATGCTGAAAAGCTACGGCCTGGAAAGCACCTATACCAACTTCCGTCCGGGCACCGGCCCGGCGCTGGATGCCGCGGTGCTGTCGAGCTACAAGCGTGGCGAGCCGATCCTGTTCTACTACTGGTCGCCAACCCCGCTGATGGGCCAGGTGGATCTGGTCAAACTCGATGAGAAACCAGGCGTGAACAAGCAAGTGACCATCAAGGTCGGCCTGTCCAAGACCTTCCACGAGCAAGCCCCGGAACTGGTGGCTGTGCTGGAAAAGGTCAACCTGCCAATCGACCTGCTTAACCAGAACCTCGGGCGCATGGCCAAAGAGCGGATCGAGTCACCAAAACTGGCCAAGATCTTCTTGAAGGAACATCCTGAAGTCTGGCACGCGTGGGTGAGCGACGACGCAGCCAAAAAGATCGACGCGGCCTTGTAGGTTGAGCCTCTCCGACTGCCCTGAGCGGCAGTCGGATGCTTGATCGCAACCCCTTGATTGAGAGTCTCTTATGTTTCCCGAAAGCTTTACCTTTTCCATCGCCGACTGGGTCAACAGTTGGGTCGATTCGCTGGTCACCAACTACGGCGACGTGTTCCGGCACATCTCCGACACCCTGTTGTGGGCCATCGTCAATCTTGAAGGGCTGCTGCGTGCGGCGCCCTGGTGGCTGATGCTGGCGATCGTGGCGGGCGTTGCCTGGCACGCGACCCGCAAAGTCGTGACCACCGCCGTGATCGTAGGCTTGTTGTTCCTCGTGGGCGCGGTTGGCCTCTGGGACAAGCTGATGCAGACCCTGGCGCTGATGATGGTGGCGACCATCATTTCGGTGATGATCGGCATTCCGCTGGGCATTCTTTCGGCGCGCAGCAATCGCCTGCGTTCGATCTTGATGCCGCTGCTGGACATCATGCAGACCATGCCAAGTTTCGTGTACCTGATCCCGGTGCTGATGCTGTTCGGCCTGGGCAAGGTCCCGGCGATTTTCGCCACCGTGATCTACGCCGCACCACCGCTGATCCGCCTGACTGATCTGGGTATTCGCCAGGTCGACGGCGAAGTGATGGAAGCGATCAACGCCTTCGGTGCCAACCGCTGGCAGCAACTGTTTGGTGTGCAACTTCCGCTGGCCCTGCCGAGCATCATGGCCGGGATTAACCAGACCACCATGATGGCCCTGTCGATGGTAGTGATTGCCTCGATGATCGGTGCCCGTGGCTTAGGCGAAGACGTGTTGGTGGGGATTCAGACCCTCAACGTTGGACGTGGTCTTGAGGCCGGTCTGGCGATCGTGATTTTGGCTGTGGTCATCGACCGTATTACTCAGGCGTATGGTCGGGCACGGCATGAGGTGAGCAAATGAACAACGAAGCCATCAGCAAGATCGAAGTCAAAAACGTCTTCAAGATTTTCGGCAACCGTTCCAAGGATGCGCTGGCCATGATCGGCCAGGGCAAAACCAAAGACCAGGTATTGGCCGAAACCGGCTGCGTAGTCGGCGTGAACGACCTGTCGCTGAGCATCGGCACCGGCGAGATCTTCGTGATCATGGGCCTGTCGGGTTCCGGCAAGTCGACCCTGGTGCGCCACTTCAATCGCCTGATCGACCCGACCAGCGGCGCGATCCTGGTGGACGGCGTGGACATCCTGCAATACGACATGGAAGCCCTGCGCGAATTTCGCCGGCACAAGATCAGCATGGTGTTCCAGAGCTTTGGCCTGCTGCCGCACAAGACCGTGGTGGATAACGTTGCCTACGGCCTGAAAGTGCGTGGCGAGACCAAGCAAATGTGCTCCGAGCGTGCGTTGCACTGGATCAACACCGTGGGCCTCAAGGGCTACGAAAACAAATACCCGCATCAGCTCTCGGGCGGCATGCGTCAGCGTGTGGGCCTGGCTCGCGCCTTGGCGGCGGACACCGACATCATCCTGATGGACGAGGCCTTCAGCGCCCTCGACCCGCTGATTCGCGCGGAAATGCAGGACCAGTTGCTGGAGCTGCAAAAGACCCTGCACAAGACCATCGTCTTCATCACCCACGACCTCGACGAGGCCGTGCGCATCGGCAACCGCATTGCGATTCTCAAGGATGGCCGCCTGATTCAGGTGGGTACGCCAAGAGAGATCCTGCATTCGCCGGCGGATGAGTATGTCGACCGGTTCGTACAACGTCGGGCTGCGGTGGTTTAAAAATTTGCGGTGATCGGGCGGGCCCTTTCGCGAGCAAGCCCGCTCCCACATTGGATCTCCAGCGTTCACAAAATCCCTGTGGGAGCGGGCTTGCTCGCGAAGGCGTCAGTGAAGCTGCATCAATATCAAAGTTGTACGCACGAGGTTGAAGATGTCCCAGGCTGAAAAAATCGTTATCGCCGACGCCCCGTTGCGTTGGCAGGATGTGGTTGCCGTCGCCCGCCATGGCGCACAGCTTGAGCTGTCACCACAGGTCTGGGCGCGGATCGACAATGCCCAGGCCATCGTCCAGCGCATCGTCGTCAGCGGCGAGCGCGCCTATGGCGTCAACACCGGCCTCGGCGCGCTGTGCAATGTCTCGCTCAAAGACGAGCAACTCAGCCAATTGTCGCGCAACACCCTGCTCAGTCACGCCTGTGGCGTCGGCGCCCCCTTGGCCGACGAACAGACCCGCGCAATCATCTGCGCTGCGATTCGCAACTACAGCCACGGTAAATCCGGCATTCATCGCCGGGTGGTCGAAGCCCTGTTGGCGTTGCTCAATCGCGGCATCACCCCGCAAGTGCCGTCCCAGGGTTCGGTGGGTTACCTGACCCACATGGCCCACATCAGCATTGCGCTGCTGGGTGTCGGCAATGTCAGCTATCGCGGGCAGATCGTTTCCGCGCAGCAGGCGCTGGCCGAAGAAGGACTGCAACCGGTTCAACTGGGCGCCAAAGATGGCTTGTGCCTGGTCAACGGCACGCCGTGCATGTCCGGCCTCAGCTGCCTGGCGCTGGCGGATGCGACACGTCTGCTGCAATGGGCCGACGTGATCGGTGCCATGAGCTTCGAAGCCCAGCGCGGTCAGATTGCCGCGTTCGATGCCGAGATCATCGCGCTCAAACCGCATCCAGGCATGCAGCAAGTCGGCATCAACCTGCGTGCGTTGCTTGATGGCAGCGAAGTGATCGCCAGCAGCAAAGGCATTCGTACTCAGGATGCGCTGAGCATTCGCTCGATTCCGCAAGTTCACGGCGCCGCTCGCGATCAGCTCGAACACGCGAAAAAGCAAATCGAAACCGAACTCAACTCGGTCACCGACAACCCGATGCTGCTGGGTACGCCGGACGACTTCCGCGTGATGTCCCAGGCTAACCCGCACGGTCAATCCGTGGCCTTGGCGGCGGATTTGCTGGCCATCGCCATGGCTGAAATCGGCTCCATCGCCGAACGTCGCCTGGACCGCTTGATCAACCCGCATGTCAGCGGTTTGCCGGCATTCCTGGTGGCAAACCCGGGGGTTAACTCCGGGATGATGATCGTCCAGTACGTCGCCGCTTCGCTGTGTGCGGAAAACCGCCAGTTGGCGCAACCGGCTGTACTCGACAACTACGTGACCTCTGGCCTGCAGGAAGACCACTTGAGCATGGGCACCAACGCCGCGCTGAAGCTTCATCGCGCGCTGGAAAACTGCACGCAGATCCTTGCCATCGAGTACTTGCTGGCGGCTCAGGCGTTTGAATTTCTCAAGGAGCAACGCTTCGGCGCAGGCACCGATACAGCCTGGCGTCTGCTGCGTGAGCGAGTCCCGGCCTACGATCAGGACCGCTGGTTGGCACCGGACATCGCCAGTGCCGCCGCCGTTTTGAAAGACCCGATTTTGCTGCACAAAGTGTTACCGAACCTGAACTGATTTCCACCACACCAGCGTGCCAAGGCGCGGCTCCCCAGAAGGCGAGACGCGACGGACAACGGATATCTCCGGAGCGTCTGGTGAGTTAATGACAAACTCTCAAAAGGAGCACGAAATGACTGCGTTAAACCTTATTCCCGGCCAACTGAGCCTTGCCCAACTGCGTGATGTTTATCAGCAACCGGTCAAAATCACCCTCGACAACAGTGCCTCGGCCCAGATCGAAGCCAGCGTTGCCTGCGTGGAACAGATCCTCGCCGAGAACCGCACCGCTTATGGCATCAACACCGGTTTCGGCCTGCTGGCTTCGACCCGTATCGCCAGCGAAGACCTGGAAAACCTCCAGCGCTCGCTCGTTTTGTCCCACGCTGCCGGTGTTGGCGAGCCGATCAGCGACGCGCTGGTTCGTCTGGTCATGGTGCTCAAGGTCAATAGCCTGAGCCGTGGTTTCTCCGGCATTCGTCGCGTCGTGATCGACGCGCTGATCGCCCTGATCAATGCCGAGGTTTACCCGCACATTCCATTGAAGGGTTCGGTGGGTGCCTCCGGTGACCTGGCGCCTTTGGCCCACATGTCGCTGGTGCTGCTGGGCGAAGGCAAGGCCCGCTACAAAGGCGAGTGGATGGAAGCCACCGAAGCACTGAAAGTGGCCGGTCTGACCCCGCTGACCCTGGCGGCCAAAGAAGGTCTGGCGCTGCTCAACGGTACTCAGGTGTCCACCGCTTACGCGCTGCGTGGTCTGTTCGAAGGCGAAGACCTGTTCGCCGGCGCCCTGGCCATTGGTGGCATGACGGTTGAAGCGGTATTGGGCTCGCGCTCGCCGTTCGACGCCCGCATCCACGCCGCTCGTGGCCAGAAAGGCCAGATCGATGCCGCTGCCGCTTACCGCGATCTGCTGGGCGAGCGTAGCGAAGTATCCGACTCGCACCAGAACTGCGAAAAGGTCCAGGACCCGTACTCTCTGCGTTGCCAGCCGCAAGTCATGGGCGCCTGCCTGACTCAGTTCCGTCAGGCCGCCGAAGTGCTCGCCATCGAAGCCAACGCCGTTTCGGACAACCCGCTGGTATTCGCCGCTGAAGGCGACGTGATCTCCGGCGGTAACTTCCACGCCGAGCCGGTCGCCATGGCTGCCGACAACATGGCCTTGGCCATCGCTGAAATCGGTTCCCTGAGCGAACGTCGTATCTCGCTGATGATGGACAAGCACATGTCGCAACTGCCGCCGTTCCTGGTGGCCAATGGCGGCGTGAACTCCGGCTTCATGATCGCCCAGGTGACCGCTGCTGCACTGGCCAGCGAGAACAAGGCGTTGTCCCATCCGCACTCGGTGGACAGCCTGCCGACTTCCGCGAACCAGGAAGACCACGTTTCCATGGCGCCGGCTGCCGGTAAACGCCTGTGGGAAATGGCCGAAAACACTCGCGGCGTCCTCGCGGTGGAATGGTTGGCGGCGGCTCAGGGCCTCGACCTGCGTGAAGGTCTGAAGACCTCTGCGAAGCTGGAAAAGGCTCGTGCCATCCTGCGTGCCGAAGTGCCGTTCTATGAGAAAGACCGTTTCTTCGCACCGGACATCAACGCGGCGAGCGAGTTGTTGGCGACGCGTTGCCTGAATGAGCTGGTTACGGCGAAGTTGCTGCCTAGTCTGTAATGTCCCCATCGCGAGCAGGCTCGCTCCCACATTGGAATGCATACCCCCTGTGGGAGCGAGCCTGCTCGCGATTCGATTTAGCGTCGAATAAGAATAAATAAGGACGAGCAATGCAACAGCCAGAAAAAGGTTTGAAACGCGGGCTCTCTGCCCGACATATTCGCTTCATGGCGCTGGGGTCGGCGATCGGCACCGGGCTGTTTTACGGTTCTGCCTCGGCCATTCAAATGGCCGGTCCTGCGGTCCTGCTCGCTTACCTGATCGGTGGCGCGGCGGTGTTCATGGTCATGCGCGCCCTCGGCGAGATGGCGGTGCACAACCCGGTGGCCGGCTCTTTCGGCCACTACGCCAGCACGTATCTTGGGCCGATGGCGGGCTTCATCCTCGGTTGGACCTACGCGTTTGAAATGGTCATCGTCGGCATGGCCGACGTCACCGCATTCGGTATTTACATGGGCTTCTGGTTTCCGGAAGTCGCCCGCTGGATCTGGGTACTGGGCATCGTTTCGGTGGTCGGCGGCTTGAACCTGTGCAACGTCAAAGTCTTCGGTGAAATGGAGTTCTGGCTGTCGCTGCTCAAGGTCGCGGCCATCGTCGCGATGATCCTCGGTGGCTTCGGCATCATGTTGTTCGGTATCAGCACGGCGCCGGGCGCCCAGGCGACCGACATCAGCAACCTCTGGAGCCATGGCGGCTTCATGCCCAATGGCGTGGGCGGCCTGATCGCTTCGTTTGCGGTAGTGATGTTTGCATTTGGCGGGATTGAAATCATCGGCGTAACGGCCGGTGAAGCCAAAGACCCGCAGCGCGTGCTGCCCAGGGCGATCAATGCCGTACCGTTGCGTATCCTGCTGTTCTACGTGCTGACGATGTTCGTATTGATGTCGATCTTTCCATGGCAGCAGATCGGCAGCCAAGGCAGCCCGTTCGTGCAGATTTTCGATAACCTGGGGATCAGCTCGGCGGCGACCATTCTCAATATCGTGGTGATCTCGGCGGCAGTGTCGGCGATCAACAGTGACATCTTCGGCGCTGGCCGCATGATGTACGGTCTGGCCCAGCAAGGGCATGCGCCCAAGGGCTTTGCCCGCTTGTCGCGCAATGGCGTGCCATGGATGACGGTAGTGGTGATGAGTGTCGCGTTGCTGCTGGGCGTGCTGCTGAATTACCTGATTCCGGAAAACGTATTTCTGTTGATCGCCTCCATCGCAACCTTCGCCACTGTATGGGTCTGGTTGATGATTCTGTTCACCCAAGTGGCCATGCGTCGCTCCATGAGTGCCGAGCAGGTCGCCCAACTGAAATTCCCGGTACCGTTCTGGCCCTATGCGCCGATGGCGGCGATTGCTTTCATGCTGTTCATCTTTGGCGTGTTGGGCTATTTCCCGGACACCCAGGCGGCTCTGATCGTCGGCGTGGTCTGGATTGTATTGCTGGTGCTGGCCTACCTGACGTGGGTGAAACCGGCGGCAGGCAAGGCCGTACCGGTGGAGCGGGAACCTTCTTTTTCTCATCGATAACCTAACGGAGGCCACGGATGAAAACTCTCTGGCAACACTGCCACGTCGCAACCATGGCGCAAGGCGCCTACTCGATCATCGAGGATGCGGCCATCGTGACGTCAGGAGCGCACATTGAGTGGATCGGCCCACGCGCTGAACTGCCGGCGGGCGAGTACCCGGCAGTCAATGATCTCAAAGGGGCCTGGGTGACGCCGGGCCTGATCGACTGCCACACCCACACGGTGTTCGGCGGTAACCGCAGCGGTGAATTCGAACAGCGTCTGCAAGGCGTCAGCTATGCAGAAATCGCAGCGGCCGGTGGTGGCATCGCCAGCACCGTGCGCGCCACTCGCGCGGCCACTGAAGATGAACTGTTCGCCAGCGCCGCCAAGCGTCTGAAGAGCCTGATGCGCGACGGCGTGACCACCGTCGAAATGAAATCCGGCTACGGCCTGGACCTGGCCAGCGAACGCAAAATCCTGCGGGTCATCCGCCGTCTCGGCGCCGAACTGCCGGTCAGCGTGCGCAGCACGTGCCTGGCCGCTCACGCTTTGCCGCCGGAATACGCGGACCGTGCCGACGACTACATCGATCACATCTGCGCCGAGATGCTCCCGGCCCTGGCCGCCGAAGGGCTGGTGGATGCGGTGGACGCGTTCTGCGAATACCTGGCGTTTTCGCCGGCGCAGGTCGAGCGGGTGTTCATCACCGCGCAGCAACTCGGTTTGCCGGTGAAGCTGCACGCCGAACAGTTGTCGTCGTTGCAGGGTTCGAGTCTGGCCGCGCGTTACCACGCACTGTCGGCCGACCACCTGGAATTCATGACCGAAGACGACGCCATCGCCATGGCCAAGTCCGGCACCGTCGCGGTGTTGCTGCCCGGCGCCTTTTACTTCCTGCGGGAAACCCAATTGCCGCCGATGGAGGCGCTGCGCAAACACGGCGTGAAAATCGCCATCGCCAGCGACCTCAACCCAGGCACCTCGCCGGCACTGTCGTTGCGTTTGATGCTGAACATGGCGTGCACCTGTTTCCGTATGACCCCGGAAGAAGCCTTGGCGGGTGCAACGATTCATGCCGCGACCGCGCTGGGCATGGCTGAAACCCACGGTTCGCTGGAAGTCGGCAAGTGTGCGGATTTCGTCGCCTGGCAAATCGATCGTCCGGCCGACCTGTCGTACTGGCTGGGCGGTGACCTGGAAAAACGCGTCGTGCGTCACGGCGTTGAAGTGAGCATTTAGGAGAACAGTTGTGGATAAGGTTCTGAACTTCAAACAAGGTCGCGTACCGCTGCTGATCAGCATGCCCCACGCCGGCCTGCGCCTGACCCCGACGGTCGAAGCCGGGTTGATCCCCGACGCGAAAAGCCTGCCGGACACCGACTGGCATATCCCGCAGCTTTACGAATTTGCTGCCGAGCTGGGCGCCAGCACCTTGGCCGCCGAGTACTCGCGTTTTGTCATCGACCTGAATCGACCATCCGACGACAAGCCGTTGTATGCCGGCGCGACCACCGGCCTGTACCCGGCGACGCTGTTCGACGGTATTCCGTTGTTCCGCGAAGGGCATGAGCCATCGGCCGCAGAGCGCGCGACTTACCTGGAGCAGATCTGGACGCCGTACCACACGACCTTGCAGCAGGAACTGGCGAGACTGAAAGCCGAATTCGGCTACGCATTGCTGTTTGATGCGCACTCGATCCGCTCGATCATCCCGCACCTGTTCGACGGCAAGCTGCCGGACTTCAACCTCGGCACCTTCAACGGCGCCAGTTGCGATCCACAGTTGGCCTCTCAGCTGGAAGCCATCTGTGCACGCCACGACGATTACAGCCATGTGCTGAACGGTCGCTTCAAGGGCGGCCACATCACCCGGCATTACGGCAATCCGGCCGAAAACATCCATGCGGTGCAACTGGAGTTGGGCCAGTGCACGTACATGGAAGAATTCGAGCCATTCCGTTATCGCCCGGACCTGGCGGCGCCGACGCAGGTGGTGCTCAAGGAATTGCTGCAAGGGCTGCTGGCCTGGGGCGAGAAGCACTACAAACGTTAAAGCCTGACGCATATCACTGTGGGAGCGGGCTTGCTCGCGAAGAGGGCGTGTCAGGCAACAACAATGTTGACTGACCCACCGCTTTCGCGAGCAAGCCCGCTCCCACAGGTAAAGCACTTCGTTACCAAGTCGCCACTGTGCAAAACACGGTCGCTACAGTTCGCTTTTACCCTCTCGACGCTGCGTAATGTTCCGGGCACGGTGCACAAAGACACCGGCCCCACAATAATCCGCTGCCGCACGAGAACCTCCCCAATGAAAAGACTGTTTACCCGCTGTCTCTCAATCCTCTGCGGCACTGCTCTGCTGAGCACCAGCGTCCTGGCCAGTGATGACGCTTCCTGCAAGGCCGTGCGCATGGGCGTGGTCAACTGGACCGACGTGATCGCCACCAGCGGCATGGCTGACGTACTGCTCAATGGCCTCGGCTACGAAAGCAAGCAAACCAGCGCCGTGCAGCAAATCATCTTCGCCGGCATCCGCGACAAGCGTCTGGACATCTACCTCGGTTACTGGAAACCGGCGATGGACAAAAACATCGCGCCGTTCCTGGCTGCCAATCAAGTGAAAGTCATGGAAAAACCGAGCCTGGCCGACGCCCAGGCAACGCTCGCCGTACCTGAGTACGTCGCCCAAGCGGGGCTGAAAACCTTCGCCGATATCGCCAGATTCAAGGACCAACTCGGCGGCAAGATCTACGGCATCGAGCCGGGCAGTGGCGCCAACACCACCATCAAAACCATGATCGAGACCAACCAATTTGGTTTGAAGGACTTCAAACTGATCGAGTCAGGCGAGGCCGGCATGCTTGCCGCCGTTCAGCGAGCGGTGAATCGCAAGGAATTCGTGGTGTTCGTCGGCTGGACCCCGCACCCGATGAACATCAACATGAAAATCGCCTACCTGACCGGCAGCGAAGACGTTTACGGCCCGAACGAGGGCGCCGCCACCGTCTCCACCGTGACCGCCCCGGACTACGCCCAGCGCTGCCCTAACGTCAATCGCTTGCTGGAAAACCTGACCTTCACCGCCGCCCAGGAAAGCCAGTTGATGGTGCCGATCATGGAGCGCAAGACGCCGCAGGATGTTGCCAAACAGTGGTTACGCGACCATCCAGAAGATTTGCAACGCTGGCTTGCCGGTGTCAGCAGTCTCGATGGCAAGGATGGCGTGGCCACCGTTCAGGCCAGTTTGAAAAACTAATCACCATTCCTCGGCATGTACGCTGTCTGTGGCGAGGGAGCTTGCTCCCGCTCGGCGGCGAAGCCGTCGTAAACCCGGCTGGTCGGGTGTATCTGATAAAACTCGGTTGAATGGTTTGGGGGCTGCTGCGCATCCAGCGGGAGCAAGCTCCCTCGCCACAGAACCGAGTTCCAATCCCAAACCGCTGAACTGACCGGCACCTGACTCATGGCTCCTTACCCGCTTTCTGCACAGATGACGGCTTTCGTCGAGAAAACCGTCAGCTTCAACAGCACCGACAGCAGCCTCGCCGGTTTGCGTCAGGCCTACAGCGACATGTGCCGGGCGTTCACCCCTTCACGTCCCGCCGGGCTTTATGTTGTGGATTTCGAATTGGCCGGCGTGCCGGTGCGGTTTTATCAACCGCCGTTTTCACCACCGACCAGCGGTTGCCCGTGCATCGTTTATCTGCACGGCGGCGGTTGGGTGGTGGGGGACCTGGATTCCCATGACTTCATCTGCGCCGAACTGGCGTCGACGCTCGGCGTGCTGGTGATCGCCGTGGATTATCGGTTGGCGCCGGAACATCCGTTTCCGGCGGCGTTCGAGGATTGTCTGGGTGTCTGGCGCGCGCTACGGACCGGGCCATTCCGGCTCGATCCCGAGCGAACGCTGGTGGCCGGGGACAGCGCCGGTGGCAACCTTGCGGCGGCGTTGTGTCTGGCGTTACGCGATGCGGGCGAGCCATTGCCGGCGGCGCAGGTGCTTATTTATCCGGGGCTGGGCGGCGATCACCGTTTGCCGTCGCGCAGTGAATGCACCGATGCTCCCTTACTCAGCAGCAGCGATCTGGACTGTTATCACGCCCTGTACTTGCGCGGCACTGGACAGCCAAGTGCCTATGCGATGCCGTTGCTCGCCGAGGATTTCAGTGGGTTGCCGCCGGCCTTGATCGCCGTGGCGCAATTCGACCCGCTGCGCGATGACGGCATGCTCTACGCCGAGCGACTGAACGCAGCAGGCGTGGCCGCGACGCTTTACTACGGCGAGGGGTTGGTCCATGGCTGTTTGCGGGCTCGGGGGCAGGTCGCCGAGGTCGACGCTCTCTATGAAACGCTGCTCGGCTATTTGTCTGAAAAAACGCGCTGAAAAACTCTGACTCTGCAAGGCATGCTCATTGGCGTAATTCGGGTTTATGATGCCGGACGGCAGAATAATAGAAGTCCCCCCAGGGATGACCTAGACCCCTTACGGAGCGCGCAATGCAGACTTTGTACCCGCAGATCAAACCCCACGCCCGGCACGATCTGGCCGTCGATGAAACCCACACGCTGTATGTCGACGAAAGCGGTTCGCCGGAAGGTTTGCCCGTTGTGTTCATCCACGGCGGCCCCGGCGCCGGGTGTGATGCCCAGAGCCGTCGGTATTTCGATCCGAACCTGTATCGCATTGTGACCTTCGACCAGCGCGGTTGCGGTCGTTCAACGCCCCACGCCAGCCTGGAAAACAACACCACCTGGGATCTGGTCGCCGACCTTGAGCGAATTCGCCAGCACCTTGGCATCGATAAGTGGGTGTTGTTCGGCGGCTCATGGGGCTCGACCCTGGCACTGGCCTACGCGCAAACCCACCCGGAGCGCGTGCACGGTCTGATTCTGCGCGGGATTTTTCTCTGCCGTCCGCAGGAAATCGAGTGGTTCTACCAGTGTGGCGCCAGTCGTCTGTTTCCCGATTACTGGCAGGACTACATCGCACCGATCCCGCTGGACGAGCGCGAAGACTTGCTCTCGGCTTTCCACAAGCGCCTGATCGGCAACGATCAGATTGCCCAGATGCACGCGGCCAAGGCCTGGTCTACCTGGGAAGGCCGGACCGCCACCCTGCGCCCGAACCCGATGGTGGTCGATCGTTTCTCCGAGCCACAGCGCGCGCTGTCTATCGCCCGCATCGAATGTCACTACTTCACCAATAATGCGTTCCTTGAGCCCAACCAGCTGATCCGCGACATGGGCAAGATCGCCCATTTGCCTGGCGTGATCGTCCACGGTCGCTACGACGTGATCTGCCCGCTGGACAATGCCTGGGAACTGCATCAGAACTGGCCGAACAGTGAATTGCAGGTGATCCGTGACGCCGGCCATGCCGCCTCCGAACCTGGCATTACTGACGCACTGGTTCGCGCCGCCGATCTGATGGCCCATCGTCTGCTCGACCTGGCCCCTGAAGAAGCATGAAGGGCCTGCTGCAACGCGTGCGTGGCGCGCGAGTCGAGGTAGCGGGGGAGGTGGTTGGCGCCGTCGATCAGGGATTGCTGGTCCTGGTGGCGGTTGAGCCCGAGGATACTCGGGCCAGCGCCGACAAACTTCTGCAGAAACTGCTTAACTATCGTGTGTTCAGTGACGCCGAGGGCAAGATGAATCTGTCCCTGGCGGATGTAGGCGGTGGGTTGCTGCTGGTCTCGCAGTTCACCCTGGCCGCCGATACCAAGAGCGGGTTGCGTCCGAGTTTTTCGACCGCTGCCCCTCCAGCCTTGGGCGAGGAGCTTTTCGACTATCTATTAGGTAAGGCGAAACAGGTGCATGGCACTGTGGCATCAGGTAGATTCGGCGCGGATATGCAGGTGCACCTGGTCAATGACGGCCCGGTCACCTTCCTGTTACAGACCTGAAAGCGCTTGAAACAAAGTTTTTAAGGGCTTTTCGACTGAAAACAGGCGTTTTTCGCGATAAATACTTTGTTACCCCTGATGCGTTGTAACGCGGCCTACTAGATAATCGCGCGCTACGGGGATCAGCGTTCGTTGGTCCATTTTGACTTAGGTAGAGACTTGTCCTGGACCTCTTGGGGAATCATTTAGCCCCATAGGAGTCGGAACAATGCTCGCCAACTTGGCAAGAGTGGTCTGTAGGGTCGGTTTTTTCATGCCGTAAACCTCACAGGCACTTTAACTGGCCGTTGGTTTTTTGATCTGTTTTCGGCGAGGGTTGCTCGTGATTGTTAGTCCCTGTAATGCAAAATTGTCTGCCAAACGGTTACGAAGCGCTCTGGTAGCGGGCTCTGCACTGCTCTGCCTGCTCAGCGCCGGTCAGCTTTGGGCATTCAATCTGGATGATGTATCGGTCAAGGCAAAAGAGCTGGCCGGGCAGAAATACGAAGCTCCGCGCAGTAACCTGCCGAACGAGTTCCGCGAGATGAAATTCGCGGACTATCAAAAAATTCGCTTCCTGACCGAAAAAGCCGAGTGGGCCGGTCAGAAAACCCCGTTCAAGCTGTCGTTCTATCACCAGGGTATGCATTTCGATACGCCGGTGAAAATCAACGAAATCACAGCTAACACCGTCGAAGAGATCAAATACGACCCAAGTCGTTTCGATTTCGGCGACGTGAAGTTCGATCCTAAAGCCACCGAACAACTGGGTTATGCCGGTTTCCGTGTGCTGTACCCGATCAACAAGGCTGACAAGCAAGACGAAATCATGACCATGCTCGGCGCGAGTTACTTCCGCGTTGTCGGCAAGGGTCACACCTATGGCTTGTCCGCTCGCGGCATGGCCATCGATACCGCTTTGCCGTCCGGCGAAGAATTCCCGCGTTTCACCGAGTTCTGGATTCAACAGCCACAACCGGGTGACAAACATCTGGTGATCTTTGCGCTGCTGGATTCGCCACGCGCGACCGGTGCCTATCGCCTGACCCTGCGTCCGGGCAGCGACACCGTTGTCGACGTCAAGGCCAAGATGTTCCTGCGTGACAAGGTCACCAAGCTTGGCGTTGCGCCGCTGACCAGCATGTTCCTGTTCGGCGCCAATCAGCCGTCGAAAGTGCTGAACTACCGTCGCGAACTGCATGACTCCAGCGGTCTGTCGATCCATGCCGGCAACGGCGAGTGGATCTGGCGCCCACTGAACAATCCGAAACACTTGTCGGTGAGCAACTTCTCGATCGAAAACCCGCGCGGTTTCGGCCTGCTGCAACGTGGCCGCGACTTCAGCCACTACGAAGACCTCGACGACCGCTACGACAAGCGCCCAAGTGCCTGGATCGAACCAAAAGGCGATTGGGGCAAGGGCTCCGTCGATCTGGTAGAGATTCCGACTGCCGACGAAACCAACGACAATATCGTTGCGTTCTGGAGTCCGGAAAAACTGCCAGAGCCTGGCCAGCCGCTGGACGTCGCTTATCGCATGCACTGGACCATCGACGAAGCCGCGCTTCACGCACCGGACAGCGCCTGGGTCCAACAGACCCTGCGTTCCACGGGTGACGTGAAACAGTCCAACCTGATTCGTCAGCCGGACGGTAGCGTTGCCTATCTGGTGGACTTCGAAGGCCCGTCCCTGTCGGCATTGCCGGAAGATACGGAGATTCGTAGCCAGGTCAGCGTTGGCGAGAATGCCGAGCTGGTCGAGAACAGCGTACGTTACAACCCTGAAACCAAGGGCTGGCGCCTGACGCTGCGGATGAAAATCAAGGATCCGGGCAAGCCTACCGAGATGCGTGCAGCACTGGTCAAGAACGCCGTGACTGCCGACCTGGCCAAAACATCGTTGCCGGCATCCAATTCTTCTGTCGCCAAGGCTGACAAGATTGCGGCTCGGCAGCAGGAGAAGCTGGACAAGGAAGCCAAGGACGCGAAGGAAACCAAGCAAACTGAGGCCAAGCAGGTTGAAGCCAAACCGGCCGCAGCCAAGCCAGCCGCAGATTCCAAGGACAAGGACAACAAAGACGCCAAGCAGCCAGTCGCTGCCGAAGCGGTCCCAGCCACACCGGAATCGGTACCGACTGAAGAAGTCTTGACCGAGACCTGGAGCTATCAGTTGCCTGCCGATGAGTAATTCTCAAGTACAGCCAGAGACTCTTGCCGAGTATCTGGCGCATCTGCCAATGACAGACGAGCAGCGCGCGGAACTCGCGGGCTGCCAGTCTTTCAGCGAATTGCATGAGCGCCTTTCGTCCTCGACGTTCGACGCGCCGACCGAGGCTGCTCAAGCCTCAGTCGGTCGTCGTTTGACGCTGAACACCGCCGAAGAACTGGCCGACGCCGAAATGCTGGTGCTCGACGCCAGCGGCCGGGTTTGCCTGCGGGCAACGCCGCCGATTCGTCGGACCAAAGTCGTGCCGGAGCCGTGGCGCACCAACATTCTGGTGCGTGGCTGGCGTCGTCTGACCGGGCGCACCAATCCGCCGGCCCCGCCGAAGGATGAGCGTGTGCTGCCGGCCGCTCGCTGGCGTACCGTCGGTTCGATCCGCCGCTACATCCTGCTGGTGCTGATGCTCGGCCAGACCATCGTCGCCGGCTGGTACATGAAGGGCATCATGCCGTACCAGGGCTGGTCGTTCGTCGACCTGAACGAAGTGCTGCATCAACCGCTGTCGCAAACGGCTACGCAAGTGCTGCCGTATGCGCTGCAAACCAGCATCCTGATCTTGTTCGGGATTCTGTTCTGCTGGGTGTCGGCCGGTTTCTGGACCGCATTGATGGGCTTCCTCGAGTTGCTCACCGGTCACGACAAATACCGCATTTCCGGTAAAAGCGCCGGTAACGAGCCGATCCCCAAGGACGCTCGCACCGCACTGGTGATGCCGATCTGCAACGAAGACGTGCCACGGGTTTTTGCCGGTTTGCGGGCGACCTTCGAGTCGGTTGCGGCCACGGGTAGCCTGGATCGCTTCGACTTCTTTGTCCTCAGCGACAGTAACGACGCCGATATCTGCGTCGCCGAGCAACAAGCCTGGCTGGACGTCTGCCGTGAAGCCAAAGGCTTCGGCAAGATCTTCTATCGCCGCCGTCGCCGTCGCGTCAAACGTAAAAGCGGCAACCTCGACGACTTCTGCCGTCGTTGGGGCGGTGATTACAAGTACATGGTCGTGCTCGACGCGGACTCCGTGATGAGCGGCGATTGCCTGACCAGTCTGGTGCGCTTGATGGAAGCCACGCCGGACGCCGGGATCATCCAGACCGCGCCGCGCGCGTCTGGCATGGACACGCTGTATGCACGCATGCAGCAGTTCGCCACCCGCGTGTACGGTCCGCTGTTTACCGCCGGTCTGCACTTCTGGCAGTTGGGCGAATCCCACTACTGGGGCCACAACGCGATCATCCGCATGAAGCCGTTCATCGAGCACTGCGCCCTGGCGCCGTTGCCCGGTAAAGGCGCGTTTGCCGGTGCGATTCTGTCCCACGACTTCGTTGAAGCGGCGCTGATGCGCCGTGCCGGCTGGGGCGTGTGGATTGCCTACGACTTGCCGGGCAGCTATGAAGAATTGCCGCCGAACCTGCTGGACGAACTCAAGCGTGACCGTCGTTGGTGTCATGGCAACCTGATGAACTTCCGCCTGTTCCTGGTAAAAGGCATGCACCCGGTGCACCGTGCGGTGTTCCTGACGGGCGTGATGTCTTACCTGTCGGCGCCGTTGTGGTTCTTCTTCCTCGTGCTGTCGACGGCGCTGCTGGCGGTCAACACGTTGATGGAGCCGCAGTACTTCCTTGAGCCACGTCAGCTCTATCCGTTGTGGCCGCAATGGCATCCGGACAAGGCGATCGCGCTGTTCTCGACCACCGTCGTGCTGCTGTTCCTGCCTAAGTTGCTGAGCGTCATCCTGATCTGGGCCAAGGGCGCGAAAGAGTTCGGTGGCAAGTTCAAGGTGACCCTGTCGATGCTGCTGGAGATGCTGTTCTCCATGTTGCTGGCGCCGGTGCGGATGATTTTCCACACCCGCTTCGTGCTTGCCGCGTTCCTCGGCTGGGCTGCGACGTGGAACTCGCCGCAACGTGACGACGACTCCACGCCATGGAGCGAAGCGGTAAAACGCCACGGTCCGCAAACCTTGCTGGGCTTCTTCTGGGCCCTGCTGGTGATCTGGCTGAACCCGAGCTTCCTGTGGTGGCTGGTGCCGATCGTCGGTTCGTTGATGCTGTCGATTCCGGTGTCGGTGATCTCCAGTCGAGTTGGCCTGGGCCTCAAGTCCCGTGACGAAAGCCTGTTCCTGATCCCTGAGGAATACAATCCGCCACAGGCGTTGCTGGCGACCGACCAGTACACCCACGAAAACCGTTGGCATGCGCTGAACGACGGCTTCGTCCGGGCAGTGGTCGATCCACAGCAGAACGCCTTGGCGTGCTCGCTGGCGACTTCACGCCACCGTGAGGCCGAGCCGATCGAATGGTTGCGGGTCGAACGGGTGCGTCATGCGCTGAAAGTCGGGCCTGAGGGTCTGAACAACAATGAGCGCGTGCAACTGCTCAGTGACCCGGTAGCACTGGGTCGTCTGCATGAGCAAATCTGGAGTGAAGGTCACCCCGAGTGGCTGGAAGCGTGGCGTAAATCGGTGAACGCCGACCCCCATGCGCCGCTGTTGCCGCTCAAGCCGCTGAGTGAGCAGCCTCAGTTGGCCTGACAAGAAACCCCGCGAAAGCGGGGTTTTTTTTGCGCTGCTGATCGGCGTCGAGTAACAAATCCTGTGTAAGCCCTTGTGCAAACGAACGAGTGCGTTAGCATCCGTCCCCGAATTGGTGCGCCCGGACAACTTTCTGTTCGTATCTGCCGGTTTTCCAAGGGAAATCAGCGGTTTGCGCGCCTCACAACGCGATGGTTTTGGGGACTTGAAGATGAAGAAGTATCTCTCGATGCTGCTGGTCGGCGTCACGGCATTGGTTGCAGTCAGCGCGGCGCACGCCGGTGCCATCGATGACGCGGTCAAGCGCGGCACGCTGAAAGTCGGCATGGACCCGACCTACATGCCGTTCGAAATGACCAACAAGCGCGGTGAGATCATCGGCTTCGAAGTCGACATCCTCAAAGCCATGACCAAGGCCATGGGCGTCAAGCTGGAGATGGTTTCCACCGGCTACGACGGCATCATCCCGGCCTTGCTCACCGACAAGTTCGACATGATCGGCAGCGGCATGACCCTGACCCAGGAACGCAACCTGCGCCTGAACTTCAGCGAACCGTTCATCGTGGTGGGCCAGACCCTGCTGATCCGCAAGGAACTGGAAGGCACCATCCAGTCCTATAAAGACCTGAACACCGCCGACTACCGCATCACTTCCAAGCTCGGCACCACCGGTGAGATGGTCGCCAGAAAGCTGATCTCCAAGGCCAAGTACCACGGCTACGACAACGAGCAGGAAGCCGTGCTTGATGTGGTCAACGGCAAGGCCGACGCCTTCGTCTACGACGCGCCTTACAACGTTGTGGCGGTTAACAAGGTCGGCAACGGCAAACTGGTGTTCCTCGACAAGCCGTTCACCTACGAGCCGCTGGCCTTCGGCCTGAAGAAGGGTGACTACGACAGCATCAACTTCATCAACAACTTCCTGCGCCAGATCCACGAAGACGGCACCTACGATCGCATCCATGACAAGTGGTTCAAAGACACCGCTTGGCTCAAGGACATGGAATAAGGCCCGGTCAGCTAGACCGCGTCGCTCCATTCGCGAGCAAGCCCGCTCCCACATTTAACCGCGTACTTATCCAGCGACTCGGTCAACTGTGGGAGCGGGCTTGCTCGCGAAGACGGCCTCCTTGGCAACACAGAATTCGGAATTTTAAGAGCTGATGAAACAGAAAAAAGCCCAATGGCCGTGGCACGTTTTAACCTTGCTGCTGCTGATCGGCCTGGCCGGCGCGTTGTATTACGCCACCTCGCTGATGTCCTACGAATGGCGCTGGAACCGTGTGCCGCAATACTTCGCCTACCACGCCGAAGAATCCCAGCGCGCCGCCGACATCTCCACCGTCAGCGAACTGGTGCGCAAGGGCGACAAGGCTGAAGTCACCCTGCGCAATGATGCCGGCGTAGAGCAGCACCTGACCGTCGACGACAGCAGTCTGCAAGTCGCCCAAGGTGATGACGTGGCCGAAGGCGACGTGATCGGTGTGACCCGCCATTGGGCCGCCGGACCGCTGATGTGGGGGCTCTGGACCACCTTATGGTTGTCCGTGGTTTCAGGTGTGCTCGGTCTGCTGATCGGCCTGGCCACGGGCCTGTGCCGACTGTCGAGCAACCCGACCCTGCGCGATCTTTCGACGATCTACGTCGAGCTGGTGCGTGGTACGCCGCTGCTGGTGCAGATCTTCATCTTCTACTTCTTCATCGGCACGGTGATGAACCTCTCCCGGGAGTTCGCCGGGATCGCCGCGTTGTCGCTGTTCACCGGTGCTTATGTGGCGGAAATCATCCGTTCCGGCGTGCAATCCATCGCCCGTGGCCAGAACGAAGCCGCGCGCTCCCTGGGCCTGAGCGCGGGTCAGTCGATGCGCCACGTGGTGCTGCCGCAAGCGTTCAAACGGGTGCTGCCACCGCTGGCCGGTCAGTTCATCAGTCTGGTCAAGGACACCTCGCTGGTGTCGGTGATCGCCATTACCGAGCTGCTCAAAAGCGGTCGCGAAGTCATCACCGCCTCGTTCTCGCCGTTCGAAATCCTGTTCTGCGTGGCCGGTCTGTACCTGTTGATCAACCTGCCGCTGTCGAAAATCGCCAGCCGGCTTGAGCGGAGGCTCGCGCAAAGTGATTGAAGTCCGCGATCTGGTAAAAGTTTTCGACACCCGCGGCCACGTGGTTCGCGCGGTGGATAACGTCACCACGCAGGTGGCCAAGGGCGAAGTGCTGGTGGTGATCGGCCCTTCCGGTTCCGGCAAGTCGACCTTCCTGCGTTGCCTCAACGGGCTGGAGGAGTTCGACTCGGGCTCGGTGAGCATCGACGGCCTGCAACTGGCCGACCCGAAAACCGATGTGAATGCCTATCGCCGCGAAGTCGGCATGGTGTTCCAGCATTTCAACTTGTTTCCGCACATGACCGTGCTGGAAAACCTCTGCCTGGCCCAGAAAGTCGTGCGCAAGCGTGGCAAGAAGGAGCGCGAGGCCAAGGCCCTGGCGTTGCTGGAAAAAGTTGGTATTGCGCAGAAGGCCAACGAGTTTCCGTCGCGCCTGTCCGGCGGTCAGCAGCAGCGCGTGGCCATCGCCCGGGCACTGGCGATGGAACCGAAGGTCATGCTGTTCGATGAGCCAACTTCGGCACTCGATCCGGAAATGGTCGGCGAAGTGCTGGATGTAATGAAAACCCTGGCGGTGGAGGGCATGACCATGGTGTGCGTCACCCATGAAATGGGCTTTGCCCGGGAAGTGGCGGATCGGGTGCTGTTTTTCGATCACGGCAAATTGCTGGAAGACGCTTCACCGGCCGAATTCTTCGATGCACCGAAGGATCCGCGGGCTCAGGCCTTCTTGAGCCAGGTTCTTTAACTTCAGCGCCTGTTTGATCGCTTTCGCGAGCAAGCCCGCTCCCACATTGGTTTTGTGATCGTCACATATCCCCTGTGGGAGCGGGCTTGCTCGCGAAGGTCTCACCTCGGTCCTGTGCGAACCGAGGCATTCACATCACCTCAAACCTTGAACCTGCCCACCAGCATCTGCAGATGCGTCCCCAACCGTGCCAGCTCAACGCTGGACGCCGCGGTCTCTTCACTGGCTGCCGAGGTCTGCTCGGATACGTCGCGCACGTTCAGCACGCTACGGTTGATCTCTTCGGCCACGGCGCTCTGCTGCTCGGCCGCCGCTGCGATCTGCTGGTTCATCGACTGAATCGCCGAGACGGTGCGGGTAATGCTTTCCAGCGAGCCACCGGCGCGGCGGGTCAGTTCGACGCTGCTGTCGGTCAGGCTGCGGCTGTTGTCCATGATGGTCGCCACTTGCTGAGTACCGGTTTGCAGGCCGACGATCAGCTCTTCAATCTCTTCGGTAGATTTTTGGGTGCGCTGGGCCAGGCTGCGGACTTCATCGGCAACTACCGCAAAACCACGTCCGGCCTCACCGGCGCGGGCGGCCTCAATCGCCGCGTTGAGCGCCAACAGGTTGGTTTGCTGGGCCACGGATTTGATCACGTCGAGCACGCTGCCGATCTTGTCGCTTTCGCGTTTGAGATGACCCATGGCCTCGGTGGAGTTGCCGACTTCCTTGGCCAGGCGCTCGATCTGGGCGATGGCTTCGCCGACCACTTTGTCACCTTCGCGGGCCTGCTGGTCAGCGGCGACGGCGGCTTCGGACGCTTCTTCGGCGTTACGCGCGACTTCCTGCACGGTGGCGGTCATTTCGTTCATGGCGGTGGCCACTTGGTCGGTCTCGACCTTCTGGCTGTTGACCCCGGCGCTGGTCTGTTCGGTGACTGCCGACAACTCTTCGGCGGCACTGGCGATTTGCGTGACGCCGTCACTGATGCCGCCGATCAACTCGCGCAGGCCCAGGGTCATGCTCTGCATGGCGCGCTGTAGCTGGCCGAGTTCATCCTGACGCTCAGAGATCAGGTTTTGGGTCAGGTCGCCGGCAGCAACACGCTCCGCCACCTTGAGGGTCTGGCTCAGGGGAATCACGATCTGGCGAGTGATGGCCCACGCGGCAAGCATGCCGAAAGCCAGCGCCAGGGCGGTGGCCAGCAGCAGCAGGTTTTTGGCGTGCGCGGCGTCGGTGTCTCGGACGATGGTTTGCGACACGGTGAGTTTTTTGCTGACGTCGAACAGGATGTCGCCTTGCGCGGCCATGCGTTTGAGCGCGGCAGCGCTGGTAACCTGAGAGTCTCGGAACTGGCTGACGGCGGCGCGATAGGCCTTGAGCGAGTCAGTGGCCTGCTGCAGGTTGGCGATGTGCTGTTCCGGCAGTTTGGAGGGCAGGCTTTCGAGGTTTTTCAGCGCGTTGTCGATGGCGTCCAGCGCCGGTTGCTCGGCCTCGGTTTTGCCGCTGTAGGTGTAACCGCGCACCTGGAAGCGCGCTTGCTGGATCAGTTTGCTCAGGTCGATCACGCTGTTGAAATCGGCGACGCTGTCACCTTGCAGCATGGATTTTTCGACTTCGGCGACACGAGCCACGGCATTGTCGGCGGTGGCGCCGAGTTTGCTGCGGGCGTCTTCGCGGTGGGCGCCGGCCTGGGTCATGGCGGTGAAGGCTTGTTTGTACTCACTGACGGCGGCCAATTGCTGGTCGATCATGGCCACGTCGGCCGGTTGTTCAATCAGCGTGCGCGCGGTTTTCAGACCGGTTTCGAGTTGGCCGAGCAGGTCGTTGACCGCACCGGGACCTTGTTCGCCGCGACGCATTTCGTATTCCAGGCGGGCCACACGCAGGTCTTTGGTCAGGTCATTGAGGCTGGCAATGAACCCCAGCTTATCGCCGCGACTCATCACGCCGCTCAGGCCGGTCCAACCGGTGAAGGTGATCAACAAGGTAAGCAGCAGCACCAGACCGAAGCCGACACTCAGTTTGCGATTGACGCTGACGTTCCCCAGTTTCTCGGCTAGCCATCGGTACATGCTGCTACTCCCTCGAACCATTCGTTGGTTTTATGGGGACTGTATCGGCTGGCAGCCGGGAATCTGTAGGTGCAGCACGATGGGCGGGGGAGTAAATCCCCTCACCACAGGGGGGCGTGTTTAGCCTTAGAAGAGGCGGGCGAGCAGCGCGGTGACGGCGGTTTCGACCCGCAGGATGCGGTCGCCGAGTTGCACCGGTTGCAGGCCGGCCTTGCCCAGCAGGTCGATTTCGTAAGGAATCCAGCCACCTTCGGGGCCGATGGCCAGGGTCACCGGTTCGTCCAGGCCACGAGGGCAGGGCGGGTAATTGCCGGGGTGGCCGACGAGGCCGAGGGTGCCTTCGGTAATGGCTGGCAGACGGTCTTCGACGAACGGCTTGAAGCGCTTCTCGATGACGATTTCCGGCAGCACGCTGTCCCGGGCCTGTTCAAGGCCGAGGATCAACTGCTCGCGAATCGCCTCGGGCTCCAGGAACGGCGTTTGCCAGAAGCTCTTCTCGACGCGATAGCTGTTCACCAGAATGATTCGTGGCACACCCATGGCCGCTACGGTCTGGAACACCCTGCGCAGCATTTTCGGCCGTGGCAGGGCCAGCACCAGGGTCAGCGGCAGCTTGGCCGGTGGTGGCTGGTCGAGGGTGACGCGCAGTTCGGCTTCATCGGCGTCCAGGCGCAGCAGTTCGGCCGAGCCCATCAGCCCGCCGATACGCCCGACCCGCAGGCTGTCGCCGACAACCGAGCGGTGGACTTCCTGCATGTGCGTCAACCGGCGATCACGCAGGATCGCCCGGTCGGCCGCAATGAAGTCGGCCTCTTCGAGCAGCAGCAGGTTCACGGTTGAGTCGCTGGCGGCTGGTCGTTGTGATCGTCGGCCGGTTGGTCGTCAGGGTGCTCGCCACGCTTGCTGACCAGGCTGCCGAACAGGATGCCGATTTCAAACAGCAGCCACATCGGTACGGCCAAGAGTGTCTGCGAGAAGATGTCCGGTGGCGTCAGGATCATGCCGACCACGAAGCAGCCGATGACCACGTACGGGCGGATTTTCTTCAGGTAAGCGACGTTGACCACGCCGATCCACACCAGCAGCACCACGGCCACCGGAATCTCGAACGCTACGCCGAAGGCGAAGAACAGCGTCATGACGAAATCGAGGTAGCTGCTGATGTCGGTCATCATTTCCACGCCGGCCGGGGTGGCGGAGGCGAAGAATTTGAAGATCAGCGGGAACACCAGGTAATAGGCGAACGCCATGCCGGTATAGAACAGCAGGATGCTGGACACCAGCAGCGGCACCGCAATGCGTTTCTCATGCTTGTACAGGCCCGGCGCGATAAAGCCCCAGATCTGATGCAGGATCACCGGGATCGCCAGGAACAGCGAGACCATCATCGTCAGCTTCAGCGGCGTCAGGAACGGCGACGACACATCGGTGGCGATCATCGTCGCGCCCACGGGCAGGTACTGACGCAGCGGCGTGGAGACGAAGGTGTAGATCTGCTGGGTGAAGGCAAACAACCCGGCGAAGATGATGAAGATCGCCGCTACACAACGCAGCAGGCGGGTACGCAACTCGGTGAGGTGCGAAACCAGCGGCATGTGCTGGTCGTTTTCGGGGAGATCGCTCATGGGGCTCGCGGCGGCAGTGTTGGGTCATGAGGGGCCGACGCAACAGGCGCAGCCGCAGGCGTAACAGGTTCAACCGGTGTTGCTGCAACAACGGGCGCAGGCTCAACGGCTGCTACAACAGGTGCAGGTTCGGCAGCGACTGGAGCATGAATCGTCTGCTCCGCCACAGGCTCAACCGGTTGAACCGGCGTGGCCTCCTGCTGAGTCGGCGTGAAAATCTTCCGCGCCTCCTGCTCAAGCGACAGAATGTGCTCGTTGTGCAGTTGCCGACGAATCTCGTCGGCCCCGATTTCACGTTCAACTTCCTGTTTGATCGCGTTGAAGCTGCGCTTCAACCGCCCGACCCACAGGCCGGCGGTGCGCGCAGCACCCGGCAGACGCTCGGGACCCAGCACCAGCAGGGCCACGAGGCCGACGAGCAGCAGTTCAGAGAAGCTGATACCAAACATTAGTCAGTGCTCACACGTCTTTGCGGATCGGCTCTTCGACTTTTTGCGCCTGCACGTCGATAGTGTGCGGCTGATTCACCGAGGCCTGCGGCTGAACCGGCGGTACCGGTTGGGACGGCGTTGCGGTCGGATCAGCTGGCTTGTCTTCATCGCTCATGGCTTTTTTGAAGCCCTTGATCGACTCGCCCACGTCAGTACCGAGGTTTTTCAGTTTCTTGGTGCCGAACACCAGCACGACAACAACCAGGATGACGATCCAGTGTTTCCAGTCAAAAATGCCCATGTCGCTGCTCCTCTCTAATAGTTGTTCAGGCGGACGGACGCGAGGCTTTCTCGGCGTGTCCGGACAGACCGAAACGACGGTCCAGTTCATCGAGTACAGCCTGCGGATGCTGCCCCAGTTGGGCGAGCATGACCATGCTGTGGAACCACAAGTCGGCGGTTTCGTAGATCACATCGCTGCAGTCACCGCTGATGGCGGCATCCTTGGCGGCAATGATGGTTTCGACCGACTCTTCGCCGACCTTTTCCAGAATCTTGTTCAAGCCCTTGTGGTACAGGCTGGCGACATACGAGCTGTCGGCGGCGGCGCCTTTGCGCTCTTCCAGCACCTGGGCCAGACGGGTCAGAGTGTCACTCATGGCTGTGTCCTGCGGAATAGATGGCGTGCGGGTCTTTCAGAACCGGGTCGACGGTTTTCCAGTCGCCGTTCTCGAAGACGCGGTAGAAGCAGCTCTGACGGCCGGTATGGCAAGCGATGTCGCCGATCTGCTCGACCATCAGGATGATCACGTCGGCGTCACAGTCCAGGCGCATCTCATGCAGGATTTGCACGTGGCCGGACTCTTCGCCCTTGCGCCACAGCTTGCCACGGGAACGTGACCAGTAAATGGCGCGGTTCTCGGCAGCGGTCAGTTCCAGCGCTTCACGGTTCATCCAAGCCATCATCAGGACGCGCCCGGTCTTGTGATCCTGGGCAATCGCCGGCACAAGGCCATCGGCGTCCCACTTGATCTCGTCCAGCCAGTTTTTCATCTTCGACTCCGATGCAGGCCCACACTTCATGAATAGAAGCCTACGTGAAATTCAGCATTGAAACAGTGTGCCAGCGTGCGGGGACGCTGGCTATCGGCGAACGACCAGATACAAACCAACCGCCACCATGATGCCGGCCGGCCAATGACCCAGTTCGTTCAGCGGCCCACCGGCAGCGAGTATCGTGCCGCCGGCCAGGTGCGCACAGCCGAGCAGTCGCAGCAGCCAATCGTCCTTGCGGCGGTGCCACGGTGGCGGCGGGTCGTAGGCGTGGGGCTGGGACATGCGTTCGAGCAGGTCGCGGGCCATGTTGGCCAGGTGCGGCAGCTGTTCGAACTGGCTCTGCACGTTGCCGATCAAGGCTTTGGGGCTGACGCGCTCACGCATCCAGCGTTCGAGGAACGGCTGGGCGGTGTTCCACAAATCGAGGTCCGGGTACAGCTGACGGCCCAGGCCTTCAATGTTCAGCAGGGTTTTTTGCAGCAAAACGAGCTGCGGCTGCACTTCCATGTTGAAGCGCCGGGCGGTCTGGAACAGGCGCATCAGCACCTGGCCGAAAGAAATATCCTTTAACGGTTTTTCGAAGATCGGCTCGCACACGGTGCGGATCGCCGCCTCGAATTCGTTGAGTTTGGTTTCCGCCGGCACCCACCCCGAATCGATGTGCAATTGCGCCACACGACGGTAATCACGCTTGAAGAACGCGAACAGGTTGCGCGCCAGATAGTCCTGGTCTTCCGGCGTCAGGCTGCCGACGATGCCGCAGTCGATCGCGATGTACTGCGGGCTCCACGGGTTCACGGTGCTGACGAAGATGTTGCCGGGGTGCATGTCGGCATGGAAGAAGCTGTCGCGGAACACCTGGGTGAAGAAGATCTCGACGCCGCGCTCAGCGAGCATTTTCATGTCGGTTCGCTGGTCGGCGAGGGTCGCGAGGTCAGTGACCTGGATCCCGTAGATGCGCTCCATCACCAGCACTTTTGGCCGGCACCAGTCCCAATAGACTTGTGGCACGTAGAGCAGGTCCGAGCCGTCGAAGTTACGTCGCAACTGGCTGGCGTTGGCCGCCTCACGCAGCAGGTCGAGTTCGTCGTAGATGGTTTTTTCGTAGTCCTGGACCACGTCCACCGGGTGCAGCAGGCGCGCGTCGGCCGAGAGCTTTTCGGCGGCGCGGGCGAGGATGAACAGCCACGCCAGATCCTGCGCGATGATCGGTTTGAGCCCCGGGCGGATGACCTTGACCACCACTTCTTCGCCGGTTTTCAGCTGCGCGGCATGCACCTGCGCCACCGAGGCCGAGGCCAGCGGTTCGACGTCGAAGCGGCTGAAGACTTCGCTGATCTTTTTGCCGAGCTGTTCTTCGATCAGATTGACCGACACTTGCGAGTCGAACGGCGGCACGCGGTCCTGCAGCTTCATCAGCTCATCGGCGATGTCTTCCGGCAGCAAATCGCGGCGGGTGGACAGGATTTGCCCGAACTTGATGAAAATCGGTCCCAGGTCTTGCAACGCCAGACGCAATCGCGCGCCGCGGCTCAGGTCCAGCGTCTTGCGCGGGAACCAGCGCCACGGCAAGGCGTAGCGCAGCGCCAACAGAAACCACGGCAGTGGCAGGGCGAACAACAGGTCATCGAGGCGGTAGCGAATCACAACGCGCTGGATGCGCAACAAACGGCGGACGGCAAGCAGCTTCATGCGTTATCGCTTGGGTCGAGGGATCGGGAGAGGCGCTCGAAACGCGCCTCGAGACGTTCCAGATCGAGTTTGATCTGGTCCAGTTCACTAAAACGGGCTTCGGCTTCGCGCTGACCGACGAGGGTGCGCGATTCTTCTGCCAGGTACTCGCCAAGGTTCTGGTTCAGGCTGGCGAACCCTTGCTGATACCAGCGTGCGCGACTGCGCAGGTGACCGCCGAGCAGTTGCGTGGCGACCGGTCCCAGCCAGCGCGAGAGTTCGTACTCCCAGTCCAGCTCAAGGTCCTGAAGGATCGCCGCCAGCTCCAGCAGCACGCCGCTGTCGCCGTCGAGTTCGACTTCAGGCGCATGCAGGACCGACGTCTTGTCCTTGCTCATGGCCAGTTTCAACAGGCTGGAGGCCGGTGCGCGCAAGGTGCAGTCGGCGCCGGTTTCCCAGTGGGAAGCCAGCATCAGGCCTTCGTCGCTGGGCAGGATGAACACTTGCAGCGCCGGGCTTCGGCAGTCGACCGCAATCACCTTGCCACTCAAATGCCCCAGCCGCGGCAACGCCGTGCTGTCGAGACGCAGCACCCGGTTCAGACCGAGTTCAACGCTGGCGAGCAGGCCGGCCAGCAACATCAGGGCTTGATGCCACGGTGCAGGGCGACGATGCCTGCGGTCATGTTGTGGTAGGTCACGCGGTCGAAACCGGCCTCGACCATCATCGACTTCAGGGTTTCCTGATTCGGGTGCATGCGGATCGATTCGGCCAGGTAGCGATAGCTTTCCGAGTCGTTGGTGATCAGCTTGCCCATCAGCGGCATGAAGGCGAACGAGTAGGCGTCGTAGGCTTTGGACATCAGCGCGTTGGTCGGTTTGGAGAACTCCAGCACCAGCAAACGGCCGCCCGGTTTCAGTACGCGCAGCATCGAGCGCAGGGCGTCTTCTTTATGGGTAACGTTGCGCAGGCCGAAAGCGATGGTCACGCAGTCGAAATGGTTGTCCGGGAACGGCAGCTTTTCAGCGTCGGCCTGAACGAATTCGACGTTACCGGCCACACCCAGATCCAACAGGCGGTCACGACCGACCTTGAGCATGGATTCGTTGATGTCGGCCAACACGACCTGGCCGGTCGGGCCAACGAGGTGGGAGAACTTCTTGGTCAGGTCGCCCGTGCCGCCGGCGATATCCAGCACGCGGTTACCGGTGCGAACACCCGACAGCTCGATCGCGAAACGCTTCCACAGACGGTGCATGCCGCCCGACAGGAGGTCGTTCATCAAGTCGTACTTGGCGGCTACCGAGTGGAATACCTCAGCGACTTTTTCCGCTTTTTGGCTTTCCGGAACGTTTTTGAAACCGAAGTGAGTGGTGGGTTCGGCATCACTGCCTTTGCGCTGATCAGTCATATCGCTGTCACCAGAAGAGAATGCGGGACATTCTAATCCCGGTGGCCTGCTTTGTCTTGGCAAGGCTGCAGGTAAGATAGGTAACCACCGGGACGTTTTGCCGCAGTAGCGGTCAAGATCTTCAGGGAAGTATTCATAAAGCAGGAGTCATTCGATGGCCCGTATTAGTGTTGAACGTGCCCATGGCCTGGGTAAGGAAGCGGCCCGCGAGAAGGCTGATCTGTTGGCGCAGAAGCTGTCCGATCAATATGGCCTGGAGCCGCAATGGTCCGGCGACACCCTGAACCTCAAACGTTCCGGTGTGAAAGGCGCGGTGTATGTGGGCGAGGATTCGATCCGCGTCGATGTGGAGTTGGGCCTGATGATGTCGGCCATGAGCGGCATGATCAAATCGGAAATCGAAAAGGCCCTCGATAAAGCGTTGGTCTGATCCGATTCTTTCTGTGAAATGCGATCAATGTGGGAGCGGGCTTGCTCGCGAATGCAGCCTGTCAGTTGCCTGAGATGTTGACTGATACACCGCATTCGCGAGCAAGCCCGCTCCCACATTTGTTTTGTGGTGTGACCAAGGGTTTGTGTCAGTTGTTAGGGTGCCGTTTCTAATTTTTCTCCCTACTTTGTGCCTGAGCCCGACGCTTTCGCGGGCAGTTCCTCAAACCTTCTGCGCGTGAGGTGCACCATGGCCAAAGTTATTTTGAAGAAAAAAATCGACGCTTCGACGACTGCTCTGAGCGACGTTAAATCTTATGCCCGCAAGATCTGGCTGGCAGGCCTGGGTGCCTACACCAAGGTCGGCCAAGAGGGCAGCGAGTACTTTCAAGAGTTGGTAAAGGCTGGTCAAACTGTTGAAAAGAAAGGCAAAAAAGTAGTTGCCGAGAAACTTGAAGCGGCCAATGCCGAGATCGATGAAGCCAAGAGTGAAGTAAGCACTTTCAAAGGCAAGGTCGAACTTCAACTCGACAGGGTCGAGAAGGCTTTTGACTCGCGTGTCGCAAGTACCTTGAATCGTATCGGCATTCCGTCTAAACATGACGTTGAGACACTCTCTGCCAAGCTCGATGAGCTGACGGCATTGCTCGAACGCGTCGCGCGTAAATCTTAAGGAGAACGGGATGGCTGGTAAAAAGAACACCGAAAAAGAAGGCAGCTCGTGGATCGGGAAAGTCGAAGACTACTCCCGCAAAATCTGGCTGGCTGGTTTAGGCGTGTACTCGAAGATCGACACTGACGGCAGCAAGCTCTTCGATACATTGGTTAAAGACGGCGAGAAAGCCGAGAAGCTCACCAAGAGCGCTGTCGGCAAAAAAGTCGATGCTGCCAAGGACTCCGCTTCGTCGGCCAAGTCGCGCATCAGCGGCGTGAAAGATCGCGCACTGGGCAAGTGGGATGAGCTGGAAGGGGCTTTCGACAAGCGTCTAAACAGCGCCATTTCGCGCCTGGGTGTACCGAGCCGCAATGAAGTCAAAGCACTGCACAGCAAGGTCGATACCCTGACCAAGCAAATCGAAAAACTCACTGGTGCCAAGGTGGCGCCTGTTGCGGCGAAAACCGCGGCGGCCAAACCTGCAGCGAAGTCCGCTGCCAAACCACTGGCTAAAGCTGCCGCTAAACCGGCTGCCAAGCCAGCGGCCAAAACTGCCGCAGCGAAACCTGCAGCAGCCAAGCCAGCGGCCAAGGCAGCAGCAAAACCAGCCGCTAAACCGGCTGCCAAAACTGCAGCGGCCAAACCCGCTACCAAGCCAGCGGCCAAACCTGCCGCAGCGAAGAAGCCAGCGGTGAAAAAGCCGGCAGCGCCGAAAGCAGCTGCACCAAAACCAGCAGTGGCTGCCGCCAAACCGGCAACCCCGGCTCCGGTCAGTGCATCGAACTCCGCGACTGCGCCGACCCCTGCTGTAACCCCGACTGTCGCGCCAGCTCCTTCGACGCCAACCAGTCAGTCCTGATTTTCAGGGCTCAAGAAACCGCCCGGCCTGCGAAGGTCGGGCGTTTTTTTATGCGCGGATTAATGAACACCGCAGATCCACTGTGGGAGCGGGCTTGCTCGCGAATGCGGTGTTTCAGTCGACATCCATGCTGAATGACACACCGCATTCG
>NZ_JAHBDP010000114.1:0-27181 GCF_019956495.1 Pseudomonas sp. BF-B-26
GTCAATCATTCAACATTGATGTCGACTGACACACCGCCTTCGCGAGCAAGCCCGCTCCCACATTTGGTCTGTGCCGACTGCCAAATTGCGCCATCCTCGGCTTGTCAGTTTGCGCCACCAACGCCACACTAGCGCTCATGAAGAACGTCAGCCCCAGCTACCTCAAGCATCAGTTCCTGATCGCCATGCCTCACATGGTCGACCCGAACTTTGCGCACACCTTGACCTACATCGTCGAGCACACGGCCAATGGTGCCATGGGCCTGGTGGTCAATCGTCCGCAAGACCTCAACCTGGCCGATATCCTCGAGCAACTGCGCCCCGACATCGAACCGCCGGTGCTCTGCCAGCATGTGCCGATCTTCATCGGCGGCCCGGTGCAGACCGATCGCGGTTTTGTCCTGCACCCCTCGGGGCAGAGTTATCAGGCCACCGTCGAGCTCGATGAGAAACTGGCCCTGTCGACCTCCCAGGACGTGCTGTTCGCCATCGCCGACGGCGTCGGTCCGGCGAAAAGCCTGATTGCCCTCGGGTACGCTGGCTGGGAAGCCGGGCAGCTGGAAGCCGAACTGGCCCAGAACGCCTGGCTGACCTGCCCGTTCGATGCCGAAATTTTGTTCAACACCAGCAGCGAACTGCGCCTGGAAGCAGCGGCCAAGCACCTGGGCGTCAATCTCAGCCTGCTGACCAGCCAGGCGGGACACGCCTGATGGCCCTGCGCCTGATTTTGGGTTTCGACTACGGCACCAAACAGATCGGCGTTGCGGTCGGCCAGGTGATTACCGGCCAGGCCCGCGAGCTGTGCACCTTGAAGGCACAAAACGGTATTCCCGACTGGAATCAGGTCGAAGCCCTGATTAAAGAGTGGAAACCCGATGCCGTGGTGGTTGGCCTGCCCTTGAACATGGACGGCACGCCGAGCGACATGTGCCTGCGCGCCGAGAAATTCGCCCGCCGTCTCAACGGCCGCTACAACCTGCCCTTCTATACCCACGATGAACGCCTGACCACCTTCGAAGCCAAGGGTGAACGGCGTGATCGTGGCGGACAAAAGGGCAGCTACCGCGACAACCCGGTGGACGCCATCGCCGCTGCCCTGCTGCTGCAAGGCTGGCTCGACGAAAACACCGCATTGTTCGAATCCTGAAGAGCCGCAACACGCGTCTCTACTTAGCGACAACCCGAGCCACCTCTCCAGCAGAACCCGGCTCGGGCCCAAGAAGGAGCAACCATGAGCCTGCCCAATCCCGCCGAACTGATCAGCCAGATGGCGACCCGTCTCAAGGCGCACCTGGAACACCGTGGTATCAGCGAGCCGCGCTACATCGGTATTCGTACCGGTGGTGTCTGGGTCGCCCAGGCGTTGCTCGATGAACTGGGCAGCGACTCGCCCCTCGGCACCCTGGACGTCTCCTTCTACCGCGACGACTTCAGCCAGAACGGCCTGCACCCACAAGTGCGCCCGTCCGCCCTGCCGTTCGAGATCGAAGGCCAGCACCTGGTGCTGATCGATGACGTGCTGATGAGCGGCCGGACCATCCGCGCCGCCCTCAATGAGCTGTTCGACTATGGCCGCCCGGCCAGCGTGACATTGGTGTGCCTGCTGGACCTGGACGCCGGCGAGCTGCCGATCCGCCCGAACGTGGTCGGCGCGACCCTGTCGCTGGCCGCCCACGAACGGGTGAAACTGTCCGGCCCGGAACTCAAGCTCGAACTGCAAGACCTCGCCCTTTAATTCGCCCTATTGAGAGTCCCCCTCGCGATGACGCCTCTAGAAACCAAGCGCCCGCTGCAGCTCAATGATCAGGGCCAGCTGCGCCACTTCCTCTCGCTCGACGGTTTGCGCCGCGAGTTGCTGACGGAAATCCTCGACACCGCCGACTCGTTCCTCGAAGTCGGCGCCCGGGCGGTGAAGAAAGTCCCGTTGCTGCGCGGCAAGACCGTGTGCAACGTGTTCTTCGAGAACTCCACCCGCACCCGCACCACCTTCGAACTGGCGGCCCAGCGGCTGTCGGCGGACGTGATCACCCTGAACGTGTCCACGTCGTCGGCGAGCAAGGGCGAAACCCTGCTCGACACCCTGCGCAACCTGGAAGCCATGGCCGCCGACATGTTCGTCGTGCGCCACGGTGATTCCGGCGCGGCGCACTTCATCGCCGAACACGTGTGCCCACAAGTGGCGATCATCAACGGCGGCGACGGCCGTCACGCCCACCCGACCCAGGGCATGCTCGACATGCTCACCATCCGTCGGCACAAGGGCGGCTTTGAAAATCTCTCGGTGGCTATCGTCGGCGACATCCTGCACTCGCGGGTGGCGCGCTCGAACATGCTGGCGCTGAAAACCCTCGGTTGCCCGGACATCCGCGTGATCGCGCCGAAAACCCTGCTGCCGATCGGCATCGAGCAATACGGCGTGAAGGTTTACACCGACATGACCGAAGGCCTGAAAGACGTCGACGTGGTGATCATGCTGCGCCTGCAGCGTGAACGCATGACTGGCGGCCTGCTGCCGAGCGAAGGTGAGTTCTACCGCCTGTTCGGCCTGACCACCGCGCGTCTGGCCGGCGCCAAACCGGATTGCATCGTCATGCACCCGGGGCCGATCAACCGCGGCGTGGAAATTGAGTCGGCGGTGGCCGACGGCCCGCACTCGGTGATCCTCAACCAGGTCACCTACGGCATCGCAATTCGTATGGCCGTGCTGTCCATGGCCATGAGCGGGCAAACAGCCCAGCGCCAATTCGAGCAGGAGAACGCCCAGTGAAGCTCAGCATTCTCGGCGCACGCGTCATCGATCCGGCCAGCGGCCTGGATCAAGTTACCGATATCCATATTGAAGCCTGCAAGATCATTGCCCTTGGCGCTGCGCCCGCCGGTTTTGTCGCCGTCGATACCCTCGACGCCAAAGGCCTGGTCGCCGCCCCTGGGCTGGTTGACCTGAATGTCGCCCTGCGCGAGCCGGGCTACAGCCGTAAAGGCTCAATCGTCAGCGAAACCCGCGCCGCCGCGGCCGGTGGCGTCACCAGCCTGTGCTGTCCGCCGAAAACCAAACCGGTGCTGGACACCTCGGCCGTGGCCGAACTGATCCTCGACCGCGCCCGCGAGGCCGGCAACACCAAGGTGTTCCCGATCGGCGCCCTGAGCAAAGGCCTGGACGGCGAACAGTTGGCCGAGCTGGTCGCCTTGCGCGATGCCGGTTGCGTGGCCTTCGGCAACGGCCTGGACAGCTTCCGCAACACCCGCACGCTGTGCCGGGCGCTGGAATACGCCGCGACATTCGACCTGACGGTGATTTTCAACTCTCAGGACCATGACCTGGCCGAAGGTGGCCTGGCCCACGAAGGCCCGACCGCCAGTTTCCTCGGTTTGCCGGGCATTCCCGAAACCGCTGAAACCGTGGCGCTGGCCCGGGACCTGCTGCTGGTCGAGCAAAGTGGCGTGCGCGCGCACTTCAGCCAGCTCACCAGCGCCCGTGGCGTGGCCCTGATCGCTCAGGCCCAGGCTCGCGGCCTGCCGGTGACGGCCGATGTCGCCCTGTATCAGCTGATCCTGACCGACGAAGCGTTGATCGACTTCAGCAGCCTCTATCACGTCCAGCCGCCGCTGCGCACCCGCGCCGACCGCGATGGCCTGCGTGAAGCGGTGAAATCCGGTGTCGTCTCGGCGATCTCCAGTCATCACCAACCCCACGAGCGGGACGCCAAACTGGCGCCGTTCGGGGCCACCGAGCCGGGCATCAGCAGCGTTGAACTGCTGCTGCCGTTGGCGATGACACTGGTGGAGGATGGTTTGCTGGACCTGCCAACGCTGCTGGCGCGCTTGAGCACCGGACCTGCCGAGGCATTGCGCCTGCCGGCGGGCAAACTGGCGGTAGGTGGACCAGCGGACATCGTGCTGTTCGACCCGGCGGCTTCGACCGTGGCCGGCGAAACCTGGCTGTCCAAAGGTGAAAACTGCCCGTTCATTGGCCACAGCCTGCCGGGCGTGGTGCGTTACACCTTGGTGGATGGACGCATCAGCCACCAGGCGTAAGACCGCGTCGCCTGCATTCGCGAGCAAGTCGAATCGTCGCACCGCCGCTCCCACATTTGACCGAGTTCCCCCAGAGGAATGCGGTCAAATGTGGGGGCGGCGGTGCGACGATTCGACTTGCTCGCGAAGGCTTACTGAAAGGCGCCTCTATTCTGCGCATTGCGAATCGACACCTGGTCGTTCAGCGTCCAGAAGTCATACAGAACCCCCAGAAAGAACAACCCGCCCGTCACCAGGTACAGCAATCCGCTGATCCACTTCCCCTGATACATGCGGTGTACGCCGAATACCCCAAGAAACGTCAGCAGAATCCACGCAACGTTGTACTCAATGGGTCCGGCGGTAAAACGCAGGTCCGCTTCACGATCCATGGCCGGGATCAGAAACACGTCAATCAGCCAACCGATACCCAACAAACCGAGGGTTAAGAACCAAATCGTCCCCGTTACCGGCTTGCCGTAATAGAAGCGGTGAGCGCCGGTAAAACCGAAAATCCACAGCAGGTAACCGATGACCTTGCTGTGCGTGTCTTGATGCGAAACGGGTTGTTGATAGGTGTTCATGAAGGACCTCGATTCACACGATAGATAAATATTCTTTAAATCTTTGTGACTTTTTTACAGGTGGCCGACGTATGGCAAATGCTACCTTGTGTCCCGTCAAACCCTTGTAACACAAGCGTCGTGTCCGACAATCGCGTCTATTTTCCGCTTATTTGGTTCCGTTGACCCCAAGGTTGAATCGACCAACGGCCGCGGAAGGGCCAAAAAAGCTGTTATAAAGTTGCGCGCTAACTTATATGAGCCTTGCCTAATGCGTCCATTTTTCAAGACATGGCTAACCATTTGCCTTTTGATGCCACTGGCCGCCCACGCCACCAATCGTGAGCAACGTCTTCCTAACGTTAATGGTTACACCCCAAAATCCCATATTTCTGCTCCTTCGAGCAAAAACAAACAGACCGTAAAACGCGCTCCTCAACTGAGCAGCAACAGTGGCCTTGTTCCGCCGATGGCGACCAAGGAAAGCAGCAACGTGCTGAGCCGCGCCGTAAACGTCCTCGGTACTCCTTACCGTTGGGGCGGCAGCAGCCCAAGTAAAGGGTTCGACTGCAGTGGCCTGGTGAAATACGCGTTCAATGACGCCACGTTCGACCTGCCGCGCACTTCCAACGCCATGGCCAGCGGTCATGGGGAGAAAGTCGATCGCAAGGATCTGAAGCCTGGCGACCTGATTTTCTTCAACATCAAGAGCCGTCAGGTCAATCACGTCGCCATCTACCTGGGCAACGACCGCTTCATCCACGCACCACGTCGTGGCAAGTCGGTAACCATCGACACGCTGAAGAAACCCTATTGGGAAAGCCACTACGTGGTTGCCAAGCGGGTTATGCCAAAAGAGAAGAACACCTTACAGGTTGTTCAGCGCTGATATACGGGCGCCCTCCTGAAGGCGGACATTTGTGGCGAGGGAGCTTGCTCCCGCTCGAGTGCGCAGCGCTCGCAGTTTTTTGGGGCCGCTTCGCAGCCCAGCGGGAGCAAGCTCCCTCGCCACAGGTCCGCTCTCAATCCCTCAGAAACCATCCGGCGTGCGCGCCTTCTCCCGCGCATGCTCGCGGCTGATCAAGCCCTTGCTCACCAGCTCCTTCAAGCACATATCCAGCGTCTGCATCCCCAGGTTGCCCCCGGTCTGAATCGACGAGTACATCTGCGCCACCTTGTCTTCACGGATCAGGTTACGGATCGCTGACGTGCCGAGCATGATTTCGTGGGCCGCGATCCGCCCGCCGCCGATTTTCTTGACCAGCGTCTGCGACACCACCGCCAGTAACGACTCGGACAGCATCGAACGAACCATCGATTTCTCGTCCCCCGGAAACACGTCCACCACCCGGTCGATGGTTTTCGCCGCCGATGTCGTGTGCAGCGTGCCGAACACCAGATGACCAGTTTCGGCGGCGGTCAACGCCAGGCGAATGGTCTCGAGATCCCGCATCTCTCCCACCAGAATCACGTCCGGGTCCTCCCGCAGGGCCGAGCGCAGGGCCGTGGCGAAGCTGCGTGTATCGCGATGGACTTCACGCTGATTGATCAAACATTTGCGCGACTCGTGGACGAACTCGATCGGGTCTTCGATGGTGAGGATGTGTTGATGACGATGGCTGTTCAGGTGATCGATCATCGCCGCCAAAGTGGTGGATTTGCCGGAACCGGTGGGGCCGGTCACCAGCACCAGCCCCCGCGGCGCTTCGGTAATCTTGCGAAACACCTCCCCCATACCGAGGTCGTCCATGCTCAGGACCTTGGATGGAATGGTCCGGAATACCGCGCCAGCACCGCGATTGTGGTTGAACGCGTTAACCCGAAAACGCGCCACGCCGGGCACCTCAAAGGAGAAGTCGGTCTCCAGGTGCTTCTCGAAGTCCACCCGCTGCGTGTCGTTCATGATGTCGTAGATCAGCGCCTGCACCTGTTTGTGGTCCAGGGCTGGCAGGTTGATGCGCCTCACATCGCCGTCGACCCGAATCATCGGGGGCAGGCCGGCAGACAGATGCAAGTCGGATGCGCCCTGTTTCGCGCTGAAAGCCAGCAGCTCAGTGATATCCATAGCGTTCCTCAATTCCAGTAGAATGCCGCGAACCTTCAGCCGCCGGCGCCTAATCCTCGCCTGATAAAGTCGCCGAGCGATGATCAGGCAAGGCAAAAGTCGGCGAAGAAGCGGAGTTGACGTCAGTCAATGAGCATTCTGAGTCGACTTTTAACGCCGCATGATCGAGTGTAGGCACTTTTCAGGCAGGATTTGATGTCCACGATAGCAGACAACATTGCTCAGGTTAGTTCACGCATCCACGCTGCCGCCGTTGCCGCAAAGCGCGACGCAGACAGCGTCCAGCTGCTGGCCGTGAGCAAGACCAAGCCCGCCGAGGCCCTGCGCGAAGCGTATGCCGCCGGCCTGCGCGACTTTGGCGAGAACTACCTGCAGGAAGCCTTGAGCAAACAGCTCGAATTGGCCGACCTGCCCTTGATCTGGCACTTCATCGGCCCCATTCAATCGAACAAGACTCGCGCTATCGCCGAGCACTTCGCCTGGGTGCATTCCGTGGATCGTTTGAAAATCGCACAACGTCTGTCCGAACAACGTCCTGCCGAGTTGCCCCCACTGAACATCTGCATCCAGGTCAACGTCAGCGGTGAAGCCAGCAAGTCCGGCTGCACCCCGGCCGACCTGCCGGCCTTGGCCAATGCCATCAGCGAACTGCCGCGCATCAAGCTGCGCGGGTTGATGGCAATCCCCGAGCCGACTGAAGATCGCGCCGCTCAGGATGCGGCTTTTGCTGCCGTACAAAGCCTGCAAGCCAGCCTGAACCTGCCGCTCGACACACTTTCCATGGGCATGAGCCACGACCTTGAGTCGGCCATCGCCCAAGGCGCCACGTGGGTCCGTATTGGTACGGCCCTGTTTGGCGCCCGCGACTACGGCCAGCCATAACGTGGCTGACATACCTCTCTATAAGGACCTGACATGAGCAAGACTCGTATTGCCTTTATCGGTGCCGGCAACATGGCGGCCAGCCTGATCGGTGGCCTGCGCGCCAAAGGTCTGGACGCCGCGCAGATCCGCGCCAGCGATCCGGGCGCTGACACCCGTGCTCGCGTGAACGCTGAACACGGTATCGAGGTGTTCGCCGACAACGCCGACGCCATCCAGGGCGCCGAAGTCATCGTACTGGCGGTCAAGCCCCAAGCGATGAAAGCCGTCTGCGAAGCGCTTCGCCCAAGCCTCAAGCCCAATCAACTGGTGGTCTCGATTGCGGCCGGCATCACCTGCGCCAGCATGAACAACTGGCTCGGCGCCCAACCGATCGTGCGTTGCATGCCCAACACTCCGGCGCTGCTGCGTCAGGGTGTGAGCGGTTTGTTCGCCACGGCGCAAGTGAGTACCGAGCAACGCAAACAGGCGCAAGAACTGCTGTCCGCCGTTGGCATCGCCCTGTGGCTGGATGAAGAGCAGCAACTGGACGCGGTCACCGCCGTTTCCGGCTCGGGCCCTGCGTACTTCTTCCTGCTGATCGAAGCCATGACCGCCGCCGGCGTGAAGCTCGGCCTGCCAGCAGACATCGCTGCACAACTGACCCTGCAAACCGCTTTGGGCGCTGCTCATATGGCCGTGGCCAGTGACGTCGACGCTGCGGAACTGCGTCGCCGCGTGACGTCGCCTGCGGGCACGACGGAAGCGGCGATCAAGTCGTTCCAGGCCGGCGGCTTCGAAGCCCTGGTAGAAAAAGCACTTGGCGCCGCTGCGCACCGCTCGGCCGAGATGGCCGAACAATTGGGTCAATAAGGAGCCTTACATGATTGGATTGAACACTGCAGCGGTCTACGTGCTGCAAACCCTGGGCAGCCTGTACCTGCTGATCGTGCTGCTGCGCTTCGTACTGCAACTGGTACGCGCAAACTTCTACAACCCGCTCTGCCAGTTCGCCGTGAAAGCCACTCAGCCGCTGCTCAAGCCATTGCGTCGGATCATCCCGAGCATGTTCGGCCTGGACATGTCCTCGCTGGTGCTGGCGATCCTCGTGCAACTGGCGTTGATGGCCCTGACCCTGCTGCTGACGTACGGCACCATCGGTAACCCGCTGCAATTGCTGATTTGGTCGCTGATCGGCGTGACTGCGCTGTTCCTGAAGATTTTCTTCTTTGCCCTGATCATCAGCGTGATCCTGTCCTGGGTCGCACCGGGCAGCCATAACCCTGGCGCCGAACTGGTGAACCAGATTTGCGAGCCGGCCCTGGCGCCGTTCCGCAAGATCCTGCCGAACCTCGGCGGCCTGGATATCTCGCCGATCCTGGCGTTCATGGTGCTCAAGCTGATCGACATGCTGGTGATCAACAACCTCGCCGCCATGACGATGATGCCGGAAATCCTGCGTCTGCTGATCTGACCCGGTGAGCTACTTTCGCTGGGACGGTGACGACCTGATTCTGGAGTGTCACCTGCAACCGGCGGCCCGCAGCGATGATTTCTGCGGGCTGCATGGGGATCGATTGAAGATCCGCCTGACGGCGCCGCCGGTTGAAGGCAAGGCCAATGCGTATTTGATAGCGTTTCTGGCCAAAGCGTTTGGGGTGTCCAAGAGTCAGGTGAGCTTGATAAGCGGCGAGTTGAACCGGCAGAAGCGAGTGCGGATTTGCTCGCCGAAGAAGTTGCCGGATTTGCCTGGTTTGATGCGATAGAACCGATAAACCGAGGCGCGGCCTTCGCGAGCAAGCCCACTCCCACAGGGGAACGCATTCCAATGTGGGAGCGGGCTTGCTCGCGAATGGCGCACCTCGGTCTGACTGAATGAAATCAGGCCCGGCCTTTGCTTGCCGCTAGCCACACCGGTCTTTAGACTTACGCCTCATTTCAACGAGAGCAGGGTCGATGCCAGCTGCCTTTCCCCCCGATTCTGTTGGTCTGGTGACGCCGCAAGTGGCGCACTTCAGCGAACCCCTGGCCTTGGCCTGCGGCCGTTCGCTCCCAGCTTATGACCTGATCTACGAAACCTACGGCACGCTGAATGCCGCGGCGAGCAACGCCGTGCTGATCTGCCACGCCTTGTCCGGTCATCATCACGCTGCCGGCTTCCACAGCCCCGACGACCGCAAACCCGGTTGGTGGGACAGCTGCATCGGCCCCGGCAAGCCAATTGATACCAACAAATTCTTCGTGGTCAGCCTGAACAACCTCGGCGGTTGCAACGGCTCTACCGGCCCGAGCAGCGTCAATCCGGAAACCGGCAAGCCGTTCGGCGCTGACTTCCCGGTACTGACCGTGGAAGATTGGGTTCACAGCCAGGCGCGCCTGGCTGACCTGCTGGGCATCGGCCAATGGGCTGCCGTGATTGGCGGCAGTCTCGGTGGCATGCAGGCGATGCAATGGAGCATCACCTACCCCGATCGCATTCGCCACTGCCTGGCCATCGCCTCGGCCCCCAAGCTGTCGGCGCAGAACATCGCCTTCAACGAAGTGGCGCGCCAGGCGATCCTCACCGACCCCGAGTTCCACGGCGGTTCGTTCCAGGAAGCGGGCGTGATCCCCAAGCGTGGCTTGATGCTGGCGCGGATGGTCGGGCACATCACGTACTTGTCCGATGACTCGATGGGTGAGAAATTCGGTCGGGGCCTGAAGAGCGAAAAGCTCAACTACGACTTCCACAGCGTTGAATTCCAGGTCGAAAGCTACCTGCGTTATCAGGGCGAAGAGTTCTCCGGGCGTTTCGACGCCAACACGTACCTGCTGATGACCAAGGCGCTGGACTACTTCGATCCGGCGGCGAACTTCGACGATGACCTGGCGAAAACCTTCGCCAACGCCCAGGCCAAGTTCTGCGTGATGTCTTTCACCACCGACTGGCGCTTCTCCCCTGCCCGCTCGCGGGAGCTGGTGGACGCGCTGATGGCGGCCAAGAAAGACGTCTGCTACCTCGAGATCGACGCTCCGCAAGGCCACGATGCCTTCCTGATTCCGATCCCTCGATATTTGCAGGCATTCAGCAATTACATGAACCGCATTACGTTGTGAGAAAGCCATGAGAGCTGATCTGGAAATCATCCAGGAATGGATCCCCGCCGGCAGCCGCGTGCTCGACCTCGGTTGCGGCGATGGCGAATTGCTGACCTGGCTGCGCGACAACAAGCAAGTGACCGGCTATGGCCTGGAAAATGACCCGGACAACATCGCCGAGTGCGTGGCCAAGGGCATCAACGTGATTGAGCAGGACCTGGACAAAGGCCTGGGCAACTTTGCCAGCAACAGCTTCGACGTCGTGGTCATGACCCAGGCGCTGCAAGCCGTGCACTACCCGGACAAGATCCTCGACGAAATGCTGCGCGTCGGTCGCCAGTGCATCATCACCTTCCCCAACTTCGGTCACTGGCGCTGCCGCTGGTACCTGGCGAGCAAGGGCCGGATGCCGGTGTCCGACTTTCTGCCGTACACCTGGTACAACACGCCGAACATCCACTTTTGCACCTTCGAAGACTTTGAAGCGTTGTGTCGCGAACGTGAAGCCAGGGTCATTGATCGGCTTGCCGTGGATCAACAACACCGTCACGGGTGGGCCAGTAAGCTATGGCCTAATCTATTAGGTGAAATTGGTATTTACCGCGTCAGCAGCCCCGGGCTGCAAGACCACAAGGTCGCGGTCTGAATCGCGACACTTCGAGGAGAACGAACATGGGTCGTCTAGCGCTGTTTGTACTTACTGCCTGCCTGAGCGTCACCGCCATGGCCGCCGACGTCATCAAAGGCGAGCGCAAGGAAACCTTTGGCGATGTAACGGTGCACTACAACACCTTCAACTCCACCTTCCTGACACCGGACATCGCCAAAGCAGCCGGGCTGACACGCAGCAAGAACCAGGGTGTGATCAACGTCTCCGTGCTCAAGGACGGCAAACCACTGACCGCTGAAGTCAGCGGATCGGTGAAAGACCTGACCAGCCAGACCATACCGTTGAAGTTCAAACAGATCACCGAACAAGGCGCGATCTACTACATCGCCCAGTTCCCGGTCGATCAGCAGGAAGTCCGGACCTTCGACATCAAGGTGCAGAACGGCGATAAAATCAACACCATCAATTTCAACCAAGAGCTCTTTCCCGGCGAATGATCAACTTCACGCAACTCGTACTGGCCAGCCACAACGCCGGCAAACTCAAGGAACTTCAGGCCATGCTCGGCGAATCGGTGCAACTGCGCTCGATCGGCGAGTTCAGCAGCGTCGAGCCTGAAGAAACCGGCCTGTCGTTCGTCGAGAACGCCATCCTCAAGGCCCGCAATGCCGCGCGCATCTCCGGCCTGCCTGCACTGGCGGACGATTCGGGGTTGGCGGTGGATTTCCTCGGCGGTGCGCCGGGGATCTACTCGGCTCGTTACGCTGATGGCCAGGGCGATGCGGCGAACAACGCCAAACTGCTCGACGTGTTGAAAGACGTGCCGCAAGCCGAACGCGGTGCACAGTTCGTCTGCGTGCTGGCGCTGGTGCGTCACGCCGACGATCCGTTGCCGATTATCTGCGAAGGCTTGTGGCACGGACGCATCCTGCCAGCGGCCAGCGGCGAACACGGTTTTGGTTACGATCCGCTGTTCTGGGTGCCGGAGCGCGATTGCTCCAGCGCCGAACTGAGCCCGAGCGACAAGAACCTCATCAGCCACCGCGCCCGTGCAATGGATCTGCTGCGCCAGCGTCTGGGCCTGAAATGATCCATGACTCATCCGCGTCGCCGCTGATCTTCGGCGGTGCCGCCCAATCGCCTCGGGCCGCGCTCCCCGTGCTGCCGCCCCTGGCGTTGTACATCCACATCCCGTGGTGCGTGCGCAAATGCCCTTATTGCGACTTCAACTCCCACACTGCCAGCCCGGTGCTGCCGGAAGAAGAGTATGTGGACGCGTTGCTCGCCGACCTCGATCAAGACCTGCATGCGGTCTACGGTCGCGAGCTGAGTTCGATCTTCTTTGGGGGCGGCACGCCGAGCCTGTTCAGCGCTGAAGCCCTGGGCCGTTTGCTCAAAGGCGTTGAACAGCGCATCCCGTTCGCCAGCGACATCGAAATTACCCTGGAAGCCAATCCGGGGACGTTCGAGCAAGAGAAGTTCGTCGCCTACCGGGCGCTGGGCATCAATCGCCTGTCGATCGGCATCCAGAGTTTTCAGGAAGAGAAACTCAAGGCCCTGGGGCGGATTCACAACGGTGACGAAGCGGTGCGTGCCGCCGGCATGGCCCGTCAGGCCGGGTTCGACAACTTCAATATGGACCTGATGCACGGTTTGCCCGATCAGTCCCTGGACGACGCCCTGAGCGACCTGCGCCAGGCCATCGCCCTGAAGCCGACGCATTTGTCCTGGTATCAACTGACCCTGGAGCCGAACACGGTGTTCTGGAACCAGCCGCCAACGCTGCCGGAAGACGACACGCTGTGGGACATTCAGGAAGCCGGCCAGGCATTACTGGCCGAGCACGGTTACGCGCAATACGAAGTCTCGGCGTATGCCCAGCCTGGCCGTCCGGCGCGACATAACCTCAATTACTGGAGTTTCGGCGACTTCATCGGCATCGGTGCCGGGGCTCACGGCAAGCTCAGCCACCCGGACGGGCGCATCGTCCGCACCTGGAAGACCCGCTTGCCGAAGGACTACCTCAACCCGGCCAAAAGCTTCAAGGCTGGGGAGAAAGCCCTGACCAATGAGGAAATGCCGTTCGAATTCCTGATGAACGCCTTGCGCCTGACCGAGGGCGTTGAATCGCGACTGTATCCGGAACGCACCGGGATGAGCCTGGAAAGCCTCGCCGAAGGCCGCCAGGTCGCCGAACAAAGTGGCTTGTTGCAGGTCGAACCGTCACGTCTGGCGGCCACCGAGCGCGGACAACTCTTCCTCAATGACTTGCTGCAGACATTTCTGAGCTGATTTCAGCCTTAAGGGAAAACGAATGGATTTGATACTCGACCTGCTCGCCACCGCGTCCCGCTGGAGCCGTAGCAACCTGTCTGAAATCGCTCTGGCACTGGTGGGCTGTCTGCTGGTGTTGTTTGGCGCCGATATCAAAGGCTGGGTCGACGCACGTCTGGGCAGCATTGCCGGCGCCTTGCGCGTCCCGCTGATGGCCCTGCTGTGCATGATCGGCAGCGGCGTCGCGCTTATTTACGCCACGCCATGGATCATCAAAGGCCTGAGCCAGTTCAACAACTACAGCCTGGCACCGGTGTTGTTGGTGGTGCTGGTGTTGATTGGCGTCGTCGCTGATCGCCGCTGACTGTCGAACACACCACAAAACAAATGTGGGAGCGGCGGTGCGACGATTCGACTTGCTCGCTCCCACATTTGGTATTGAGTAGGGCTTAGGACTGTTTTTCGAACTTCAAGTCCCACACGCCATGCCCAAGACGTTCGCCGCGGCGTTCGAACTTGGTGATCGGGCGCTCGGCCGGGCGCGGGACGCATTTGCCGTCTTCGGCCAGATTGCGATAACCCGGCGCAACGTTCATCACTTCCAGCATGTACTCGGCGTACGGTTCCCAGTCGGTGGCCATGTGCAGCACACCGCCGACCTTCAACTTGCTGCGCACCAGTTCAGCGAACGACGCCTGAACGATACGGCGCTTGTGGTGACGGCTCTTGTGCCATGGGTCCGGGAAAAACAGCATCAGGCGATCGAGGCTGTTGTCGGCCACGCAACGGTTGAGCACTTCGATCGCATCGCAATCGTAGACCCGCAGGTTGGTCAGGCCCTGAGTGAGCACGCCATTGAGCAGCGCGCCGACACCCGGACGGTGTACTTCCACGCCGATGAAATCCTGCTCCGGCGAGGCCGCGGCCATTTCCAGCAGCGAATGGCCCATGCCGAAACCGATTTCCAGCGAGCGTGGCGCCGAGCGACCAAACACTTGGTCGAAGTCCACCGGCGCGTCGGCCAGAGGCAGCACGAACAGCGGGGCGCCCTGTTCCAGACCGCGTTGCTGGCCTTCGGTCATGCGACCGGCGCGCATCACGAAACTCTTGATGCGGCGGTGTTGGCGCTCGTCGCCTTCTTCCGTCTGGATAGGCGTGTCGTTTGATTCAGTCATCAATGGCTCTTACTTGATCAGACCATCCAGCGGCGAAGAGGCGCTGGCATAGAGTTTTTTCGGCATGCGGCCGGCGAGGTAGGCCAAGCGACCTGCAACGATGGCGTGTTTCATGGCTTCAGCCATCATGATCGGCTGCTGGGCGTGGGCGATGGCCGAGTTCATCAGCACCGCTTCGCAACCCAGTTCCATGGCAATGGTGGCGTCGGAAGCAGTACCGACACCGGCGTCGACCAGCACAGGAATCTTGGCTTCTTCGAGGATGATCTGCAGGTTGTACGGGTTGCAGATCCCCAGGCCTGTACCGATCAGACCGGCCAGTGGCATCACCGCGATAACGCCGATTTCCGCCAGTTGACGGGCGATGATCGGGTCATCGCTGGTGTAAACCATCACGTCGAAGCCTTCCTTGACCAGCACTTCAGCGGCCTTGAGGGTTTCGATCACGTTGGGAAACAGGGTTTTCTGGTCCGCCAGCACTTCCAGCTTCACCAGGTTGTGACCACCGAGCAGCTCACGGGCCAGGCGGCAGGTGCGCACAGCCTCGGTAGCGTCGAAGCAACCGGCGGTGTTAGGCAGGAAGGTGTAGCGATCCGGCGACAGGACTTCGAGCAGGTTCGGTTCGCCCGGGTTCTGGCCGAGGTTGGTCCGGCGCACGGCGAAGGTGACGATCTCGGCACCCGAGGCTTCGATGGCCAGGCGGGTTTCTTCCATGTCGCGGTACTTGCCGGTGCCTACCAGCAAACGCGACTGGTAAGTACGACCGGCCAGGACGAAGGGCTTGTCGCTACGAACGATGCTCATGGGAAATCCTCTGTAGGGGTGAGGTTCTTGCAGAATTCTGTGCCCTTGCGGGCCGGACGACTAGCCGCCGCCGATGGCGTGTACGACTTCGACGCTGTCGCCGTCGTTCAGCGTGGTATCTGCATGCTGGCTGCGCGGGACGATATCCAGATTGAGTTCGACCGCCACCCGGCGTCCGGTCAGTTCCAGACGGGTCAGCAGGGCCGCAACGGTTTCACCGTCGGGCAGTTCAAGGGATTCGCCGTTCAACTGAATGCGCATGCCGGATGCCGCCATCATTTTTAGGGGCTGGCATTCTAGCCCGATCAGTCTTGGCGACCCAAGCCATTCGTCATGAAATGGACCACCCGGTCAGCTCAACCGCCAGGCGGCAATCCCCAGGCACAACCAGCCGACCAGAAATGCCAGCCCGCCGAAGGGGGTGATGATCCCGAGCTTGCTCACGCCGGTCATGGTCAACAGGTACAGACTGCCGGAAAACAGCAGGATGCCGACGACGAACGATGCACCCGCCCATGTGATCAGGCGACCGGGAACCTGCGTGGCCAGCAGCGCAACGCCCAGCAACGCCAAGGTGTGCACCAACTGATAGGTCACGCCGGTGTGGAAAATCGCCAGGTACTCGGGCGTCAGGCGGCTTTTCAAGCCGTGGGCGGCGAACGCGCCAAGGGCAACGCCGGTGAAGCCGAAAAAAGCGGCCAGCATCAGAAAGCCACGCAGCATGAAGAACTCCAGTCAGACTCGATCCACAGGGTCTGTATAATGGCCCGCTCAACGGGTTCGGCCAAGCCATCTCTATGCTGCGTTTATTTTTGCGACGATTCACGAAGGCACTGCTCTGGTTCGCGGGTGGCAGCGTATTGCTGGTGCTGATCTTTCGCGTGGTACCGCCACCGGGAACCACGTTGATGGTCGAGCGCAAGGTCGAATCCTGGTTCGACGGCGAGCCCATCGACCTGCAACGCACCTGGAAACCCTGGGATGAAATCTCCGATGACCTGAAAGTCGCGGTGATTGCCGGCGAAGATCAGAAATTCCCGGAACATTGGGGCTTTGACTTTGGCGCGATCCAGGCCGCACTGGCCCACAACGAACTCGGCGGAACGATTCGCGGCGCCAGCACCCTGAGTCAACAGGTCTCGAAGAATCTGTTTCTGTGGTCCGGCCGCAGCTGGCTGCGCAAAGGCCTGGAAGCCTGGTTTACCGGGCTGATCGAAGTGTTCTGGCCCAAGCAGCGAATTCTTGAGGTGTACCTCAACAGTGTCGAGTGGGATGACGGTGTGTTTGGCGCTGAAGCAGCAGCCAGGCATCACTTTGGCGTCGGCGCTCGTTCGCTGTCTCGCCAGCAGGCCAGCTTGCTGGCTGCGGTGCTGCCGAACCCGCGAGTGTGGAGTGCCAGTCATCCGACTAGCTACGTCGCACGGCGAGCGGGATGGATTCGACAGCAGATGAGTCAGCTCGGTGGCGACAGCTATCTGGTAGGGATCAATGATTCACGCCGCGCGCCTTGGTCCCAATAACACTGCAAATCCCCTGTGGGAGCGAGCCTGCTCGCGATAGCTATTGATCATTCAATATTTATAGCGACTGACCTGACGCCATCGCGAGCAGGTCGAATCGTCGCACCGTCGCTCCCACATTGGTTTATGGTGATTCAGGAAAAATGGGTACAAATAAAAACGCCCCGATCAATGATCGGGGCGTTTTTTTATGCCTGAGCTGCGGTTAGGCGGCGATCGACAACTTGAGTTTGTTCATCGCGCTCTTCTCGAGCTGACGAATACGCTCGGCCGACACGTTGTACTTCTGCGCCAGGTCATGCAGCGTGGCTTTTTCTTCCGCCAGCCAGCGCTGGTAGAGGATGTCACGGCTGCGGTCGTCCAGCACCTCAAGCGCTTCATGCAGGTTGTGGTTGGAGTTGTCGCTCCAGTCGGCATCTTCCAGCTGACGCGCCGGGTCGTACCGGTGGTCTTCCAGATAGTTGGCCGGCGATTGGAAAGCGCTGTCGTCGTCCGCTTCCGCAGCCGGGTCGAAGGCCATGTCATGGCCGGTCAGGCGACTTTCCATCTCACGCACTTCCCGAGGCTCTACACCGAGGCTTTCCGCCACACGGTGAACTTCCTCGTTGTTCAGCCACGCCAGACGCTTCTTCTGGCTGCGCAGGTTGAAGAACAGCTTGCGCTGGGCCTTGGTGGTCGCGACTTTCACGATCCGCCAGTTGCGCAGGATGAATTCGTGGATTTCCGCCTTGATCCAGTGCACTGCAAAAGACACCAGGCGCACACCCATTTCCGGGTTGAAGCGCTTCACCGCCTTCATCAGGCCGACGTTGCCTTCCTGGATCAGGTCAGCCTGAGCCAGACCGTAGCCGGAATAGCTACGGGCGATATGTACAACAAAACGCAGGTGGGCGAGCACCATCTGCCGAGCCGCCCCCAAATCCTGCTCATAATAGAGACTCTCGGCCAGTTCACGCTCCTGCTCCGGCGTCAGCAATGGAATGCTGTTCACCGTGTGCACATAGGCCTCCAGGTTCGCACCCGGGACCAGAGCATATGCAGGTTGCAAAGAATTGGTCATACGAAAAAACCTCCGACTTACATAACTCGTGCAGTTCAGCACTGCGAAAATTGACCGGAAACCAAAAGACAAGTTCCCATAAACGCTGAAAGGTCAATACGAGCAAAATGATACTACTTAGGCGCAAGCTCCCTCAGGTGGCGAGCGACTGCAATCCATGCACCGATATACCCCAACAGCACCGCGCCAAGCAAGAGAGACAGACCGTCGGCAACTGGCACTCCGGCCAGCGCAAAATCACTGCCGTACAAACCGGCCAGCCCAACCACCGCGTCGTTCAGCCAATCAAGGCCGAACGCCAATACGCCCCAGGAAAGAATCCCCGCACCGAAGCCATAAAGCGCACCCATGTACAGAAAGGGCCTGCGCACATAGCTGTCAGTGCCGCCGACGAGTTTAATCACTTCTATCTCTGTGCGGCGGTTTTCAATATGAAGACGAATGGTATTGCCTATCACCAAAAGTAATGCAGAAACCAGAAGCACGGTCAGACCGAAGACAAAACGGTCACCCAGCTTGAGAATGGCTGCCAGACGCTCGACCCAGACTAGATCAAGTTGCGCCTGTTGTACCTTGGGCAACTCGGAAAGTTTTTGTCGTAATGCTTCAAGGGCTGGCTTATCGACCTCATTCGGCGTCACCAAAACCACGCCCGGCAGCGGGTTTTCCGGCAGTTCCTTGAGCGCCTCGCCCAGACCGGATTGCTGCTGAAACTCTTCCAGCGCTTGATCGCGGCCGACATATTCAGCATCAGCTACGCCAGGCATCCCCTTGATCTGCTCGCGTAACGACTCGCCTTCAGCGGGGCTGGCCTCGATTTGCAGGTACAGGGAAATCTGCGCCGCACGCTGCCAGGAACCGCCGAGACGCTCGACGTTACTTAGCAAAAGTGACAGGCCCATCGGCAAACTCAGGGCCACCGCCATCACCATGCAGGTGAAGAAGCTACCGATGGGCTGCTTGCCCAAACGACGCAAGCTATCGAGCAGGCTGGCGCGATGACTCTCGACCCAGGCACGAAACAGCGTGGCGAAATCCGGGCCGTCATCATCGTCGCGTTTTTTCTTCTGCGGCTGCTGGTCGGCGGCCTTCGGGGCCACGCGCTCGGAAACCTTGGGGCTGCGTGTCGCACTCATACGCCGGCCTCCCCGTCACCGATCAATCGACCGCGCTGCAGGGTCAGCATGCGGTGGCGCATGCGGGCGATCAGTGCCAGGTCGTGACTGGCAATCAGCACGCTGGTGCCCAAACGGTTGATGTCTTCGAACACGCCCATGATTTCTGCCGCCAGACGTGGATCGAGGTTACCGGTCGGTTCGTCCGCCAGCAGCAAGGCCGGGCGGTGAACGATGGCGCGGGCGATGCCGACACGCTGTTGCTGACCGGTGGACAGGTCGCCAGGGTACAAGTCGGTCTTGTCCGACAGCGCCACGCGCTCAAGCGCCGAATCCACGCGTTTGGTGATCTCGGCCTTGGACAACCCAAGGATCTGCAAGGGCAGCGCGATGTTGTTGAACACCGTGCGATCGAACAACAGCTGGTGATTCTGGAACACCACGCCGATCTGCCGACGCAGGTAAGGAATCTGTGCGTTGCTGATGGTGCTCAGGTCTTGCCCGGCCAGCAGCAATTTGCCGGTGGTCGGACGCTCCATCGCCAGCAGCAGGCGCAACAAGGTGCTTTTACCGGCCCCAGAGTGGCCGGTCACAAACAAAAACTCGCCCCGACGGACTCGAAAGCTCAGCTCATGCAAGCCGACGTGGCCGTTCGGGTAGCGTTTACCGACCTGTTCGAAACGAATCATGAACGCTCCCGCTCGGCAAACAGTGCCTGGACAAAGGGTTCTGCTTCAAAAGTACGCAAATCATCGATGCCTTCACCGACGCCGATGTAGCGAATCGGCAAGCCAAACTGCTTGGCGAGGGCGAAAATCACCCCGCCTTTGGCGGTGCCATCGAGCTTGGTCAGCGCCAGGCCGGTCAGTTCGACGGTCTGGTTGAATTGTTTGGCCTGGCTGATCGCGTTCTGCCCCGTACCGGCATCAAGCACCAGCAGCACCTCGTGAGGCGCGTCGGCGTCGAGTTTGCTGATGACCCGGCGAACTTTCTTCAGCTCTTCCATCAAATTGTCTTTGGTGTGCAGGCGACCGGCGGTGTCGGCGATCAATACGTCGATGCCACGGGCCTTGGCCGCTTGCACGGCATCGAAGATAACCGAAGCCGAGTCCGCGCCGGTGTGCTGGGCGATGACCGGGATCTTGTTGCGCTCGCCCCAGACCTGCAATTGTTCGACGGCGGCGGCGCGGAAGGTATCGCCGGCCGCGAGCATGACTTTCTTGCCTTCGAGCTGCAGCTTCTTCGCCAGTTTGCCGATGGTGGTGGTCTTGCCGGCACCGTTGACGCCGACGACCAGGATGACGAACGGCTTGGTCTGCGAGGTGATTTTCAGCGGTTGCTCGACAGGCTTGAGCATTGCCGCCAGTTCCGCTTGCAGGGATTTGTACAGCGCATCGGCATCGGCCAGTTCTTTGCGAGCGACCTTCTGGGTCAGGCGCTGAATGATCACCGAAGTCGCCTCGACGCCGACATCGGCGGTCAGCAGGCGGGTTTCGATGTCTTCGAGCAGCTCGTCATCGATGATCTTCTTGCCCAGGAACAGGCTGGCCATGCCTTCGCCGATGCTGGCGCTGGTCTTGGACAAGCCTTGTTTCAGGCGGGCGAAGAAACCGGCTTTGGTTTCTGCGGTACGCGCGGGCTCGGCAGGCGTTTCAACGGGAACGACAGGTGCGGCGGCAACAGGAGCTACGGGAGCGACGACCGGCGCAGGCGCCTGAGCAATCGGAGCAACGAGTGCGGGCACCACAGGCTCCGGAACAACCGGTTCAGGCTCGGCCACCACCACTGGCGCGACAACCGGCTCAACCACTGGCGCTTGAACGGGCTCAGGAACAAACGCAGTCGGCGCTGGAATCGGTGGCGTAACGTGCGGCGCCAGCTCATCTTCGACCAATGCCACCGGCTCTTCCGCCACTGGCAACGTCAGCCATGGCTCGGCAATGGGCGTGAGCGGCACCTGGGCCACGACTTCGGCGACGGCGTCGGGCTCAGGCTCGGTGACCGGTTGCAACACCGGCTCGGCGATCGGCAAGACAATCGGCGTAAGCTCTTCTTCTATTACCGGCGCAGGCGTGGGCTCAGGAAGTGGCTGTGGCTGTTCGACGACGGGTTCCTGCGGCTTTTTGCGCAGCCATCCGAACAGGCTTTTCTTCTCGCCAGCCGCAGCTGGGGCTTTCTTGTCGTCGTTGGAACCAAACATGGAGGACGGCTATCTCACGGTAGCGACGCGCCAAAGGGCGCCTCGGCAAATAAATATTCGATGCAGAACAGACTGCGATTGACCCAGCTTGTTCACGCGCAACATTTTGTCGAAGTGCAAACAGCACCTCAAAGGTCGACTAATACGAAGGACTGGAACGGCATCGTCGGCGAAAACGCAGAGTTTAGCTGACAAACTCAAAGCTTCCGCCGCAAACTCAAACAACCTGCTGACCGATCAAAGGCCTGATAGGCGTGGCCGCCAGTAAAACGGATCAGTATCCTAGCACCTCCTCGCCCGCCTAGGCTAAGACCAAGCGGGCAGCCCCAAAGGTTTAAAAACGAATGAATGCTCTAGCCCGCCGCGCTGCAGGCCTGCTGCTCAGCACAGTTTGTCTGCCCCTCTCGGCCCTGGCTGCCGATCCACAACCCACCCACGAATTCACCCTCGATAACGGCCTGAAGGTCGTCGTGCGCGAAGACCATCGTGCGCCGGTGGTGGTTTCCCAAGTCTGGTACAAGGTCGGCTCCAGCTACGAGACCCCCGGTCAGACCGGCTTGTCCCACGCCCTGGAACACATGATGTTCAAGGGCAGCGAAAAAGTCGGCCCCGGCGAAGCCTCGCTGATCCTGCGCGACCTCGGCGCCGAAGAGAACGCGTTCACCAGCGATGACTTCACGGCGTATTACCAAGTGCTGGCCCGCGACCGTCTGGGCGTGGCCTTCGAGCTGGAAGCCGACCGCATGGCCAGCCTGCGCCTGCCGGCCGACGAGTTCGCCCGCGAGATCGAAGTCATCAAAGAAGAACGTCGCCTGCGCACCGACGACAAGCCGATGTCCAAGGCCTACGAACGTTTCAAGGCCATGGCCTACCCGGCCAGTGGTTACCACACGCCGACCATCGGCTGGATGGCTGACCTGGACCGCATGAAAGTCGAAGAGCTGCGCCACTGGTACCAATCCTGGTACGTGCCGAACAACGCCACGCTGGTGGTGGTGGGCGACGTGACCCCGGACGAGGTCAAAACCCTGGCCCAGCGCTACTTCGGCCCGATCGCCAAACGTGATGTGCCGCCAGCGAAAATCCCGATGGAGCTGGCCGAGCCCGGTGAGCGCCAGATTACGCTGCATGTGCAGACCCAACTGCCAAGCCTGATGCTGGGCTTCAACGTGCCAAGCATCGCCACCACTGAAGATAAACGCTCAGTCAACGCCTTGCGTCTGATCTCCGCCCTGCTCGACGGCGGCTACAGCGGACGTATCCCGACACAACTGGAGCGCGGCGAAGAGCTGGTCTCTGGCGGTTCGTCGAGTTACGACGCCTATACCCGTGGCGACAGCCTGTTCACCTTGTCGGCAACGCCCAACACCCAGAAAAACAAAACCATGGCTCAGGCTGAAGCTGGCCTGTGGAAGCTGCTCGAACAGCTGAAAACCACCGCGCCGTCCGCTGAAGAACTGGAACGCGTCCGCGCGCAGGTCATCGCTGGCCTGGTTTACGAGCGTGACTCGATCACCAGCCAGGCCACCGCAATTGGCCAACTGGAAACCGTCGGCCTGTCCTGGAAGCTGATGGACACCGAACTCGCCGAGCTGGAAAGCGTGACTCCGGAAGATATCCAGAAAGCCGCCAAGCTGTATTTCACCCGCGAACGTCTCAGCGTCGCCCATGTATTGCCAGAGGAGACGACTCATGAGTGAGCGTAAAAAACCGCGCCTGGCGCTGATTGGCCTGATCGCTGTCGCCTTGATCGGGTCTGCCGCGTTCTACTTCTCGAAGACCGACGATTCCAAGGCCAGCGAAGCCCTCGACAAGGCCAAGGCCAGCCAGAAACTGCAATCACTGGCCGAGCTCGATGGCAAAGCGCCAAGCCACCGCACCCTGGACGTGCAGACCTGGAAAACCGCCGAGGGCGCCAAGGTGCTGTTCGTTGAAGCCCGGGAGCTGCCGATGTTCGACATGCGCCTGATCTTCGCCGCCGGCAGCAGCCAGGACGGCGACGCACCTGGCCTCTCCATGCTGACCAACGCCATGCTCAACGAAGGTGTAGCCGGCAAAGATGTCGGCGCCATCGCTCAGGGCTTCGAAGGCCTGGGCGCAGACTTTAGCAACGGCGCATTTAAAGACATGGCCCTGGCTTCCCTGCGCAGTCTCAGTGCCGCGGACAAACGCGAACCGGCGCTGAAGTTGTTCTCTGAAGTCATCGGCAAACCGACATTCCCGGCCGATTCCTTTGCGCGCATCAAGAACCAGATGCTCGCCGGCTTCGAGTACCAGAAGCAGAACCCGGGCAAACTCGCGAGCCTGGAGCTGATGAACCGTCTGTACGGCGATCACCCGTACGCGCACTCCAGCGACGGCACAGCGAAAACCGTTCCGGCGATCACCGTGGCGCAACTGCGCGCGTTCCATGAGAAAGCCTATGCGGCTGGCAACGTGGTGATTGCGTTGGTGGGCGACCTGTCTCGCACCGAGGCCGAAGCGATTGCCGCACAAGTCTCCAGCGCGTTGCCGAAAGGCCCGGAGCTGGCGAAAATCCCTCAGCCGGAGGAACCGAAGGCCAGCATCGGTCACATCGAGTTTCCGTCCAAGCAGACCAACCTGATGCTCGCGCAATTGGGCATCGACCGTGACGACCCGGACTACGCGGCACTGTCCATGGGCAACCAGATCCTCGGTGGCGGTGGTTTCGGTACACGACTGATGAGCGAAGTGCGCGAAAAGCGCGGCCTGACTTACGGCGTCTATTCGGGTTTCACCCCGATGCAGGCCCGCGGCCCGTTCATGATCAACCTGCAAACCCGCGCCGAGATGAGCGAAGGTACGTTGAAACTGGTGCAGGATGTGCTCGCCGACTACCTCAAAACCGGCCCGACCCAGAAAGAACTCGACGACGCCAAGCGTGAACTGGCCGGCAGCTTCCCGCTGTCTACCGCCAGCAACGCCGATATCGTCGGCCAACTCGGCGCCATGGGTTTCTACAACCTGCCGCTGAGTTATCTGGATGATTTTATGCGCGAGTCCCAGAGCCTGACGGTCGAGCAGGTCAAAACCGCACTGAACAAACACTTGAGCACGGACAAAATGGTCATCGTCAGCGCTGGCCCGACCGTGCCGCAAAAGCCGTTACCGGCCCCAACTGATAAACCTGCCGAGCAACCGCTCGGGGTTCCGGAGCATTAATGGCCACTCGTCCTAAAAAACCCGTACACAACGTGCATAACGGCGTGAACCAACTGCGCATCATCGGCGGTGAATGGGGCAGCCGAAAGCTGAGCTTCCCGGATGCACCGGGCCTGCGTCCGACCCCGGACCGGGTGCGTGAAACCCTGTTCAACTGGCTCGCGCCTTATGTCGCTGGCGCCAAGGTTCTGGACCCGTTCGCCGGCAGCGGCGCATTGTTCCTCGAAGCCTTGTCCCGTGGCGCGGCCATGGGTCAGGCGCTGGACGCCAGCAACATCGCGGTCGCCAGCATCAAGGAGCATCTGGGCACGCTGCGCTGCACCACCGGCCAGATTCAGACCGCCGATGCCCTGCGCTATCTGGAAACCCAGACAGCGACTGCGTACGACCTGGTGTTCCTCGATCCGCCGTTCAACCAGAACCTGTTGCCAGGCGTTTGTGCATTACTTGAAGAGCGTCAGTGGCTGGCCGACGAAGCCTGGATCTACACTGAAAGCGAGAATGCGCCATCGAGCCTTGGCTTACCAGGCAACTGGCGCCTGCACCGGGAGCAGAAATCCGGGCGGGTGTATTACGCGCTGTGGCAACGTATGGCAGAGATTGCCGGTTAATCAACCGGCCTGAAAAAGGTGCGCGCCTCAAGCGAGGCTCGCACCGCTGCATCGAGAACCATCGTGCCCCATTTGCCAGAACGTTTCACCCCCGCCTTCGGCCTCGGCAACCCGCACTTGCAAACCTTGTGGGGACCGCTGTGGCGCAAAACCACACACATCGAACGCCAGCGCGAACGCTTGTGGCTTGAGGATGGCGACTTTCTCGACCTCGACTGGCACGGCCCGCACAGCGTCGAGGCGCCACTGGTGCTGGTATTGCACGGGCTGACCGGCTCTTCAAATTCGCCTTACGTGGCCGGTATGCAAAAAGCGTTAGGTGCCCAAGGCTGGGCCAGCGTCGCACTGAACTGGCGCGGCTGTTCGGGCGAACCGAATCTGTTGCCGCGCAGTTACCACTCCGGCGTCAGTGAAGACCTCGCCGAAACCATCAAACACCTGAAAGCCCAACGACCGCTCGCGCCGCTGTATGCGGTCGGCTATTCCCTGGGCGGCAATGTGTTGCTCAAGCACTTGGGCGAATCCGGCAGCAACAGTGGCGTGGTCGGTGCGGTGGCGGTGTCGGTGCCGTTTCGTCTTGATCAATGCGCCGACCGTATCGGCCAGGGTTTTTCGAAGTTCTATCAGGCGCATTTCATGCGGGAGATGGTCGCCTACATCAAGAACAAGCAACGCCAGTTCCAGCATGACGGGCGCGAGGATGGTCTGGCGGCATTGGCCGCGCTGGGTTCACTGGAGAACTTGCGCACGTTCTGGGATTTCGATGGCCGGGTCACCGCGCCGCTGAACGGTTTTGCCGATGCCGAGGATTACTATCGCCGCGCTTCGAGTCGCTATTTCCTTGGCGAGATTCGTACGCCGACCCTGATCATTCAAGCGGCCGATGACCCGTTTGTCTTTCCTCATAGCCTGCCGCAAGCCGACGAATTGTCCGCCTGCACTCAATTCGAGCTACAGACCAAGGGGGGGCATGTCGGCTTCGTCGATGGCTCGTTCAGGCAACCGGGTTACTACCTGGAACGCCGCATCCCGCAGTGGCTGACCGCTGTGGGTCGCCAGTAAGGCCATGGGCGTCGATCAGGGCGAGTCGATCCGATTCTGGCAAACAGCACCGTTGGCCGGCGTCGAGCTATTGTCCGCGCGCTACATCGAACACCGTTTCGCACCCCATGTGCATGACGGCTACGTGATCGGCATGATCATGGCCGGCGCCCAGCGTTATCGCTATCGCGGCGCCGAACACCTGGCCGGTAGCGGTACGCTGGTGCTGATCAATCCGGACGAACTGCACACCGGTCATAAAGGCACCGAGGATGGTTGGTTGTATCGGGCGTTCTATCCGGACAGCGGTCAGATTCTGTCGCTACTCGATGAGTTGGAACTGCCGACCAACAACTTGCCGGTGTTCGGCGCGACGCTGTATCGCGATCCGGATCTGGTGAAGGGTTTCTGCCAACTGCATCGTCTACTGGAAAGTCCGTCCACGGCCCTGCAACAACAAACGGTCTGGCGGGAAATGATGCTGTTGCTGCTGCAACGGCACGCGACCGTGCCGATTGCCGGCAAGCCGGGCAAGGAACATCGGGCGGTGACGCTGGCCAAGGATTTGCTGCAAGCACAATTGGCGACGCCGCCTTCGCTGGAAGAACTGGCCGCGGCGGTCAACCTTTCGCCCTTCCACTTCGCCCGGGTGTTCCGCCGCGCCACGGGCATGCCACCGCACACCTGGCTGATGCAGCAGCGCATCGCTCGGGCGCGGGCGTTATTACAGAACGGTTGTTTGCCGCTGGAAGTGGCGACGCAGCTGGGGTTTGCTGACCAGAGTCATCTGAGTCGGCAGTTCAAGCAGGTTTACGGTGTTGGGCCGGGCGCGTATCGCAGCGCCCGCTTACGGTGATATCTCAACGCATCAATTGCCCCCTGTGGGAGATTCTATGGTTGAGGGAAAGCCCTCAACTGGCTTTTGGCTGATATTCGCTTTGCCCTTTCAGCAAGGCGAATACCACCCGAGCAAGCTTGCGAGCCAGCATCACCAGCGCCTGAGTGGT